>JAQBHE010000351.1:0-3939 GCA_032128015.1 Holophagae bacterium | reverse complement strand
GCCGTCGGTGCTGCCGTTGTCGGCGATGACGATCTCGCCGCGGATGCCATTCGAGTCGAGGGAAGTCCTGGCCTTGCGAATGCAGGTCTCGAGAGTCTCGGCCTCGTTCAGGCAGGGCATGACGATCGAGAGCTCGAGCTCTTCGTCGGGGGGGATCGATGGGGCGGGGACGGTCACCAAAGAGGCTCTCCTGATCGTCGTCTGTCTTCTCGGGTCCGGCAGCCAGCGGTCGACGTCGAGCCGGCGCTCCTATTCTGACCGCCTCGCCGCGATCGTCCAAGGCGCACTCGTGACGCCGCCCTGGTCGGGAATGGGAGATCAGCGGTCGGGCGGTGCGGTGGCTGCCGGTCGGCCCGATGCCGGCTTGGGGTGGTAGACGTGGCAGAGCACGCAGTCGGTGGTCGCCGAAGCGGTGCCCAACCCGGACCTGGGATCCGCCGCCTCGCCGCGGTGGCACGGCAGACAACTGTCGATGCCGCGCAGGAGAACGTCGGCGGTCGCCGAACTGGTGCGCACGTCAGGATGGCAGGTTTCGCATTCCACTCTTTCGTGGCGCGAATGGCTGAACTCGGCGTGGGGAAACCAACGCTGGGTGATCCGCGTCGCTACGACTTCGGGAAGAAGGTCCTGGGGCGACCTCCGAAGCTCGTGACACTTGTCGCAGGCGGCGCCGAACAGCCCTTCGGTGGCGCTGACGGCGTTTCGCTCCACTTGTTTGTCGAGCGACAGGGTTTTTTGGTCGCGACGAGAAACGGCTTTCAAACGTTGCTGACGGGTCTCCGGTTGGACATCGCCCGCTGCCTGGGCGTAGGTCGCGAGGATGTACTTGGCCACCCGCTCCGGCGACTCGTGCGGCGCCGGCTGCTTCTTCGGACCGAAGTTCAGGGGATGACACCGCGAGCATTGTTCCTGGTATCTCGCGGTGGTCATCCGCCGGTTGTCGGGGGACTCGCGGTGGCAGTCGATGCACGCGAGCGGTGCGTTGGTCCCGAAGGTGGCGAGTCGTTGGGGATCGAGGTGGAGGGCGTGGCCGAAGGCGACTCTCGCCGGGTCGGCGCGGTTGGCAATCGCCGACGAGAGCGGCAATCGAGTCTCGGCGTCGTTCCCGGGACCGGGCGAGCCGCCAGCATCCCCAGCGAGAGTCACCGCGAAGTCGCGGTGGTCGACCCAGAAGGCGGTGATCGAACTGTCGAAACGCGCGGGCTGGCCATCGGCGAGCTCGAGCTGGCGATGACAGGTGGTGCATTCGCGGTCGCCGACCTCGGCGAGACTGGGCCGCAAACGGTGCTCGATGTGGCAGTCGATGCAGTCGGGGGTTCGGGTCTGACGCTGGTTGTGGACCGCTCCCTCGTGGCATTCTTGGCAGAGGCCGCTGTCCACTCCCTCCCACGAAGCATGGCACTGGTTGCACGACGTCGGCCCGGCGAGCGTCTGATGCGCCTGCGAGAGCGGCCCGGGCTGCAGCGCTTCGCGGCGGCCGTCGCCGAGCGCGCGCGACAGACCGAAGATCGCCGCCGCGACCGTGCCGAGGGTGAGCACAGTGAGCGACAACCAGGGCCGGCGCAAGCCGTAGGCGCGGAGGTAGTCGATCTCACGCCGCGGTCGGCTCTTGGTACGGGGGATCGCCGCCGCGACCGCCGCCGCAGGCGCGTCGACGGTGCCATAACCGGTTGCCGGCGCGAGGGCTTCCGGTGGCGCCGGCGGGCTCTCAAGGGGTGGCGTCTCGGCGGTCGGGGGGGCAGATCCGCGATCGAGGATCGGGATCTCGTGCTCGGTGGCGGCCTCGCTGCCCGCGTCGTAGTCAGCGGCCGCGAGCGACCGGCTGCTCGCGGTCGTCGAACTGGTGCGATCGGGGGGCGGCCCTACGGGCAAGAAGCCAGCGCTGGGTACACCCCCCGGACGCGTGACCGCGGTCTCGCCCAAGAAAACGCTGACTGCGAGCGGCATCTCCGGGGCGTCGCTCGCCAGCTCGAGCACGTAGTCGCCGATCTCGATGCGGTCGCCGGATCCGACCTCGGCACGCGAGATCCGTTCGCCGTTCAAGTAGGTGCCGATCAGGCTCCGCTCGTCGCTGAGGAAGTAGCTCCCGTCTTGCCAGCGCAAGGTGGCGTGGAGGCGGGCGATCGTGGGGTCGTCGAAACGGAGGTCGACGTTGGTGCCGCTGCCGATGGTCAGGACGTCTTTCGCGATCAGCTGGATCGCGCTGGTGGAGGTGACCGCCTGGACCTGGCGGAGAATCGCGAAGCGCATGGCGAGGTTGGGACGACGAGGACGCGTTCGGACTGCAATCCGGGCGTCGGGGGGCGGATCTCTCGAGGCAGGTCAGGTGTAGTAGTAGACCGCGACCAGGTGCGCCGCGATCAGGATCACCAGCGCCGCGCTCAGCGGCACATGGAGGTACAGCCAAGCTTGTAGCAGATTGCGGAATCGCTGCTGGGAAACCAGATTGCGATGCAGGTCGCTGGCTTGCCGGCAGAGCACCACCAATCGTTTCAGCACCGGCTGTTCGTCCGACCCCACCGCCGCCAGCATTTGTCGCAGCCGGTCCTCACGAAACGCACGCTGCGATCGGCCAAGGATCCGCCAGCCAGCGAGGAATCGCGGGCGAATGTCGCGCTCCAGGAGGTCGCGGACCTTGGACAGCGAAGCGGAGCGCCCCTCGACCAGGCGGTCGGCGGAGCTCTGGAGCTGACGAATCTGGGCCGCGATCTCGCCGGCGTCGGGATCGGTGCCAATCTCGGTGAGCACCCGTGGCACCAGGGTGTAGAGCACGGCACCGACCAGTCCCGACAGCGCCACCAAGGCCATCGCCACGAGCGCGGCGACCGCGACCTTGTCGTGGAAGCGGAAGCCCGAGTGGAGCAGGACCAGGGCTACCGCCAGCAGTCCGAGGTAGACGTGGGACTGGGTCCAGCCCTCGAGGGTGCCGAGCCGGCTCCGGTAGGCGCGTTTGCGCGCTGCGTATCCGATCAAGAGCAGGACCAAGCCGGCTGCGGCGTAGCCGTAGGCCTGACCGACCGGTGATCCGCCGTGGGCGAAGTCACCTTGCCAGGCACGCCAGATGTAGAAAGCGACCGCGGCGATCAACAGCGCCAACACTCGCCGGCGCCACTTGCGACTGCTATCGGTGAACAGGAGCATCTGAGATCAGCCGCCCCAGCGCCCGCGCGCGACGAGCCCGCCGATCGTCTCTTCGTACTCCTCGGGAGTCAGTCGAATCGCCGCCCCGGTGGGGCAGCTGCGGACACACGCCGGGCCGCCCGAGAGGTCGCGGCAGAGATCGCACTTGACGGCGACGGTGCGACCGGCCTGGTCGTCGGCACCGAAGCCGGCGAGCGCCTTGATCCAACCCCAAGGTCCGAGTTGCGGCTTGGGGTGGACCATGAAGATGTTGTCGTACGGACAGTTGGCTTCGCAGTTGCCGCAGCCGATGCAGTTGTCGCGGATGTAGATCTCGCCGCGACTGTCGCGGACCAGGGCATCTGGTGGACAGTCGAGCATGCACAGCGGGTTCTCGCACTGCCAGCACGAGTTGGGCGCCAGGATGTTCGCGAAGTGGATTCCGGTGAGCGACAGCCGAGCCTGGCCATCGTCGTGGATCTGCTCGCAGGCGGTGACGCACTGGCCGCACCGCACGCACTTGTAGTCGTCGATGATCAACGCGTCCGTGCCGATCACCACCTCGCCGCGAATCAAGTCTTCGAGGATCTGGATCCGTCCGGGGCGCGCGGCCGCCGCCAGCGACTCGATCCGGCGCGACTCAAAGACTTCGAAGAAGCGCGGCGCGAGCGTTGGGAAGGCGGCCACGAACTGCTGGAAGTCCTGGCGGGTGAGTCGGATCAGCGCGCTCGGGAAGATCGTGGTCACGGTCGCGCTCCGGCGCTCGGCGGCGAACAGAGCACCCTCGCCGAAGAAGTTTCCCGATACCAGGTAAGAGAG
>JAQBHE010000350.1:0-4652 GCA_032128015.1 Holophagae bacterium | reverse complement strand
GCTCGAGCTGAGCAGCGGTGCGCTCGCCCCATGCCGGGTCGTCGATTCCCGAGAAGTCGATGTTGGCGAAATTCACGAAGCGTTTGGGATAGCTGCCAACCAGGGCCTTCTGGATCGCCACGAAGCGTTCTCCCGAGCTGCCGCTCAGGTTGACCATCACGCCCATGTTCAACCCGTCCATGTCGGCGACCATCGTCGCCACGTCCTCGCTTGACATCTGGGCCGCCCGGTACTGATGAGCGTGGACGTCGATGAACGGGAACCTCGATCGGGTGACCGGGTGGGCGGGCACCTGGAGCGTCGACACCGGCTGGTAGTCGACGACCGACATCGTCTGTTCGTTGGCCTGAGCCTGCGCCATCATCGCGCTCGCCAACAGCAAGAGCGTGCTCGAGGCGAGCGAGCGGTGGATCTGGGTCATGGGATTCGATGCCCTCTGGTCGTGGCAAGGTCGGAAACCGCGGCGGCGAAGCCGGCAGCGTACCAGGAACACTCGCAGCGGAACTACAGATGGAACTAGAGATGAAGGCGGCCGATGTCGACCAAGCTCGGGTCGAATCGGTAAAACGCCGGCGTCCCCCAGTGCTCGATGATCCCCAGTCGCCGCCAACCGTCGACCGGAAGCTCGACCGCGAGCACCGGTCCGCCGACCGGTTTGACCTCGAGCCCGAGACTGCGGTCGCTGCGACGTAGCACCCGAGCGAGCCGGGTGGCGTCGCCGCCGCCCACGAACACGGCCACATCGTTCGGCTCGAGATCAGCGCTCGCCAGATCGCCGTCGACAAGGGTCGCGAACGGCCGCAGCACCGAATCCCGGAGCGCGTTCGCGCTGCAACGACCCCGGCCGATTCTCCACCAGTGGTCGACCAAGAGTCCCCCGGCGTCGAAAAGGAAACTCGCGGGCTCGAGCTCGCGCACGCCGAGACCGGCGAGCACGTGGCCAAGGTCTTCTCGGTCGCGGTCCGCGGTCGCCCGCACCTTCGCGACCTGGAGGATTCCCTCCTGATGCTCGCCATCGACCCCGCGACCCGAGAGCTTGTAGGTCTCGACGGTGGCCCGTAGCCCGGGCGCCAGCTCGGGCACCTTGCGCGCGAGCAGCACCGCGAACATCGGCTCCGAGATCCGCCCTTCGGTGACCAGGTCGCGCTCACGCGCTACCCACGACGCCACCAGCGGATGGTGGCGGGGTTCCAGCAGTCGGAGCCCTTGCAACGAGCAGATCAACGGGTTGAGCAGGTTGCCCCAGTACGGACGCTCGTGGATCATCTCGAAGCGCTCGCGAATCGCCGGCAGGATCCGGCTGGAGCGGATCATCTCGGATGGGTCGGTGAGATCGAGCGGTGGATGGACCCGGTCTCGCCAGCGCAGCTCTTCTGGCACCGAGTCCCAGATCTCCCCCGCGGGCTCGAGCCAGCGCTCGCGCAGATCGCGGTCGAGCCACTCGTCGCGCGACGGACCGAGGTACTCGTCGACGTAGAGCAGGCCATGGGGCTTCAACGACCGCTCGACCTGCGCGAGCAACCGGTCGGGATCGGCGATGTGGTGCAACGAGTGATGGAAGAAGGCGATGTCGTAGCGTTCCTTGGGCAGCTCGATCCGATCACAGTCGGCCACCCGGTAACGCACTCCCTTCACTCCCTCCGCGCGGGCCGCCCGGCGCGCCGCGCGCACCGACTCACGGGCAATATCGTAGGCGTCCATGCGGTCGCAGATCGCGAGCTGGTAGACGTTGCGCTCGAGGCCACCGGTGCCGCAACCGAGCGACAGGCCGCGGGCCAGGCGGCGCTGCCCCCAGGTGACCTTGAGCGCGGAGAGTGGGGAAATCCAAGCGGCGCCCGAAACCGACTCGTTGACGTACGGGCGAATCACCGGATGCGCGGTCCAGTAGAGCGTCGGATCGGCCTCGAGCTTGTCGTCCCAGAACGCCGCGGCAACCTCGGCGACCGAGCCTTCGCCCTCGCCGCCGTCCGCTGTCTTTCGCTTGTCTCGTCGTCTCAGCACGAGATCATCGCCTCCCTCAGAAGTGATTCGCGCCGTCCCCGGAGCTGACCATGTCCCGACCCTGCCACAACCAGGGCCCGCTTGCCGAGAGCGGCCGCCAAATCGTCGGACAACGATCTGGCACGCGTTCCTTTCCGGCCCTGGGTGTGGCAACCTCCTGCCGTGAACGTGGATCGACCCGGGGATGAGACGAGCTGGGCATCCGCGAAGGCGCCGATCAGCCGGCGGACCTTTCTTGCGGCCAGCGCGAGCCTCGCCTCCTTCGCTGCCGGTTGCAAAGTCCCCAAACCACCGCCCAGGAGCCACGGCATGAAACAGGAGTTGCCCTTCGCTTCGGCACGATCGATCGCGGGCTGGATCGACCGCGGCGAGCTATCGTCCACCGAAGCGGTAAGCACCTTTCTCCAACAGATCGAGCGGGTGAATCCGGCGCTCAACGCCGTGGTGCAGTTGACCGCCGAACGCGCTCTCGACGAGGCAAAGCTCGCCGACCAGGCACGATCCCGAGGCGACCGCATCGGGCCGCTTCACGGCGTGCCGATGACGATCAAGGACTCGCTCGACACCGCGGGAGTAACTTCGACCGGCGGCACGACCGGCCGCCGCTCGTTCGTCCCCGAGCGCGACGCGACGGTGGTCGCGCGGCTGCGTGCTGCCGGCGCGATCCTGCTCGGCAAGACCAACACCCCCGAGCTCACCCTGTCGTACGAGACCAACAACTCGATCTATGGCCGGACCAACAACCCGTGGGATCTCGAGCGCAGCCCCGGCGGCTCGAGCGGCGGTGCTGCCGCGATCCTGGCCGCCGGCGGCTCGCCGTTCGACATCGGCAGCGACTACGGCGGCAGCATTCGTCTGCCGTCGCACTGCTGCGGCACGGTCGGTCTCAAGCCGACTTCTGGGCGAGTGCCGCGGACCGGTCACATCATCCCGTGGGGCGGCATGCTCGACTCGTTCCAACAGGTCGGCCCAATGGCGCGCTGGGTCGAGGACCTCGAGCTGCTGCTGCCAATCCTCGCCGGACCCGACGGCGTCGACCCGGCGATCGTCGCGATGCCGATCGGATCTGGGGCGGCTGTCGATCTCGGCGGCCTGCGAGTCTGTTTCCACATCGAAGACGGCATCGCCGCCCCAGCGCCGGCGATCGGCGACGCGGTGCGGCGCGCCGCGCGCGCGCTGGAGGGCTCGGTTCTCAGCGTCGACGAGCGGCGACCGGACGGAATCGAGGAGACCTTCGAGATCATCATGGCGCTGTGGGCCGCGGACGGCGGCGCCGCAATCAAGCGCATGCTCGCCGACTACGGGACCACCGACAGCCCGCTGCTCGAGCGCGCCGGCCCAGCACTCTCGGGGGCTGAGCTCGACGCGCTGCACTTGCGCTGGGACCGCTACCGCAGCCGGATGCTGGGGTTCTTCGACGAAGCCGACGCCATCGTCTGCCCGGTCAACGCCGATCCGGCCCTGCCCCACGGCACCTCCCAGGCGAACATGCGCCGGTTCAGCTACACCATGGCGCACAACCTGACCGGCTGGCCGTGCGCGGTGGTCCGCGGCGGCGCCACTGAGGAGGGTCTGCCGGTCGGGATCCAGATCGTGGCGGCGCCGTTTCGCGAAGACATCACCCTCGCGGTCGCGACCTTCCTCGAAGCGGAGCTCGGCGGTTTCGAGGCGCCTCCGCTTAGGGCCTGAGCGCTATAGGGCCTGAGCGCTACTGCGACCCGGATCCGTCGCTCGCCCAACCCGGACCGCGCACCACCCGTCCCGGGGTCGCGCCGGTGTGCTCGCCATCGGCCAGCACCCGGACGCCGTTGACGAACACGTGGACCATGCCGGTCGAGTATTGATGCGGCTTCTCGAAGGTGGCGTGGTCTTGGACCTTGGCGGGATCGAATACCACGACATCGGCGAAGTATCCCGGAATCAACCGTCCGCGGCGATCGAGGCGCAGGTTCTCGGCCGGCAGCGCCGCCAGCTTGCGGATCGCCTCTTCGAGACTCAGCAGCTTCTCGTCGCGCACGAACAGGCCGAGCACGCGCGCGAAGCTGCCGTAGGCGCGAGGATGAGCGCTCGATTCGAGAAACACTCCCTCCGGCGCCATCGACGCGGCGTCGGAGCAGAAGCTCACCCACGGCAACACCACTTTCTTACGCAGGTTCTCCGGCGACTGGGAGAAGTACACCGTTTCCACCCGGCTGTCGTCTTCGACGATCAGGTCCATCGCCACCAACCGAGGATCGCCACCGCGCTCGGCAGCGACCGCGGCCAGGGTCTTGCCGGTGTACGGCTTGAGCGCGGCGCTGCGAAAGCCCACCAGCAAGATGTTCTCGGGCTCACCGGCGCCCAAGTACATGTTCTCCCACTGGTCGGACTCGACCAGCATCTCGGCGGCGACGCGGTCGCGGATCGCTGGATCCTGGAGGCGCACTCGCGATGCCTCGAAGCCTCCCTCCTGGACCCACGGCGGCATGATGGCGTTGAGGCCGGTGGCGCCCGCCGGATAGGTGTAGACGTCGGCGGTGATCTCGAGGCCTTCGGCGCGCGCTGCCTCGACCTTGGCAATGGCCCCATCGAGCAGACCCCAGTTCGGGCGTCCCGCGGCTTTCAAGTGATAGATCTCGGCGCGGATACCCGCCTCGCGCGAGATCCGGATC
>JAQBHE010000349.1:0-2865 GCA_032128015.1 Holophagae bacterium | reverse complement strand
CTCGGGGTGGTGCCGGTGCGGCGGGCGGCCGACGGCTGGTACCGGTTTGGCGGCGAAGGTGAGGTGGTCGACTGGGCGGTGCACATGAAGCGTCTCCCGGATGCCGATCGCGCCGACGTCCGATTGGCCGCCGGCACGCTGCAACCCGCGGCCCTGCGCGCGCTCGCCGGCCGGCTCGCGGAGTTCCACGAGAAAGCCCGTTGCGACCCCCAGACCAGCAGCTTCGGCAAGGTGGAGGTGGTGCGCAAGAACGTGGTCGAGAACTTCGCCCAGGTCGGCGCCGCGATCGACCGCTGTCTCGACCCCGAGCAGGCGCGCGAGCTCGAGACCTGGCAGCTCGGGTTCCTCGACCGCCACCGCGAGCGGTTCGAAGATCGGGTCGAGCAGGGGCGGGTGCGGGACGGCCACGGCGACCTTCGGCTCGACCACGTCTACTTCGGTCCCGACGGTGAGATCGCGATCGTCGACTGCATCGAGTTCAACGAGCGGTTTCGCTACGCCGATGTCTGCGCCGACATCGCCTTCCTGGCGATGGACCTGGCGTGGCACGGCGACCCGGCGTTGGGTGAGCGGTTCCTCGCCGACTATGCCGAGCTCGCCGATGACTACGACCTCTACTCGATGGTCGATTTCTACGAGAGTTACCGAGCGTTCGTGCGCGGCAAGATCGCGTCGTTCAGCGCTTCAGATCAGGCGCTCGAGAGCGCGGTACGCGAGCGCGCCGAAGCCGAAGCACGGCGGTACTTCCTGCTCGCCCTCGCCGCGGAGAAGGCGCCGCTCGCGTCGCCGCGCCTCATCGTCGTCGGCGGCATGATCGGTTCGGGCAAGAGCACCGCCGCGAAGCGGCTCGCGAGGAACCTGTCAGCGCCGGTGGTCAGCGCCGACCTCACCCGCAAGCGACTCCTGGGTGTCGAACCCGCGCAGCCAGTGCGACCCGAGGCGTTTGAGGGCGAGTACTCCGCGGCGATGACCGAGCGGGTCTATCGCGAAGTGTTGCGCCGGGCGCGGGTCGTGATCGAAAGCGGGCGTTCCGTGATCGTCGACGCTTCGTTTCGATCCGCAGCCCATCGCGCCGAGGCGCGAGCGTTGGCGACCGAGCTCGGCGTGCCGTTCCACTTCGTCGAGTGTCGCGCCGAGCGGACCGAGATCGAAGCCCGTCTGCGCCGGCGCGAGCGCCAGGCCGGGGTGAGCGACGGCAGGCTCGAGATCCTCGATGCCTTCGCGGCGAGCTGGGAGGAAGTGTCTGAGCTCGACCCGGCGGAGCATGAGGTCATCGACACCAGCGGTCCGAAGTCCAAGACCGCGCGAAAGCTCGACAAGATCGCCGGGGTTGATCGCGGGTCGTCGGGATAGCCTGCGTCGTCGGAATCGTCAGCCCTTCGAGGGTTGCGGCCGGCTGATCTCTTGTGTTGCTTCGGGCGGCCGACGGCCCTCTAGGGGCTATTCAGTCAGCCCTTTTTCGGCTGATCGGACCGGCACTGCTTGCCTCCTTCTTGGGGTAGCGGCCGAGCTTGGGCGGCCGAATGAGGAGTTGTTGGGGGCGTACGAATCTGCTGCGAACAAACCGTGACATCAAGCGGGCCCGGTCGCTTCGTCTCGTTCGGGCGCGGTGGGGATCGCCGCCGATGTCTCTCGCTCGTCGGCCGCCCAAGGTGTCGCTCCCCCAGAGCAACTCCAAACCCTCGACGGGCGCGACAGTTCGCACCTTGCTGCAAGAGAACGGGCCGCTCTGCCCCTCCGCCCTAGCTCGACCCGGTCGACCCAGCTGACTCGGATGTTGACGTGCTCGCGAGCACAGACTTCTTCTTGCGTTGCCGTCGCCTGCGTCGCAGCGGCAGGCCATGAACGTACCGCAGGTGCGGGTCGACGACGGTTCCGGCCGGCAGAGCGTTGCGCCCGACCAGCATCCGGCAGAGCATCGCCTCGCGAGACACCAGACTGATCTCGATCACCCGCTCGATCGGTCCGATTCGCATCCGGGTGCGGACGACGTAGCGATTCTCGGCTTCGCCGGTGCTCGGGCGAACGCGGGCGATCCGATGCACCTTGGCAGTGACCTCGAACGGCTTCTCGTCGCCGCGATGGCGGACGACGTGAAACCGGACCCGGCGGTCAGAGAGCACCTCGAGTCCTTCGACATGGAGCGAGCTGGTGCGAGCGCCGGTGTCGACCTTGGCCTTGATGCCGCGGATCTGCCACTCGGGCAAACCCACCGCCTCGCGCCAGCCGAGTACGAACACTGGCTCGGAAGGAGTCTTGGACATTGCGGACGGTTACCTCACGACCCGAGTCAGCGAACGAAAGGAGCGACGACGGGTGGCGTTGGTCGAATCGCGAGGTAGACGCCGCCAGGCGCGCCCTCGTCAGAGCACACGGCCAAGGTCCTCGCGACTGATCTCGCAGTCACGCAGAGTCTTCGCCAAGAGGCCCGGGCCGATGTCTTCACGAGCGTGAACAGGCACAACGGTCGAGCGGCCGTCGACAGAAGAAGGAAGTGATGGCTCCCTCTGATCCGGTGGGGCACGAACCCCAGCTGTTTCAAGGCTCGAACCAACTCGCGCCCAGTAACGGCCCGTCCTCGGCTCACGCAGGGACCGTGACACGCTGCACGCCGACGAACTCCATCTTCTCCTCCGGCTCGCCCGCGACTTCGAGGCACAAGGCAATGGCCTCTCGAACGCGTTCCATGAGCCCGTCGAGCGACTTCGCCTGGGATGGCACCCGTGAAGTTCGGGAACCGAGGCCACGTAGTAGCCTTCGCTGTCCCGCTCAACGATCACGTCGAACTGGCGCATCGTGCAATTCTAGCCTAGCCTCGGCGAGTTGCAGCTGTGCGGTTTGCTAGGTCATTCGCGGAGCCGACGC
>JAQBHE010000348.1:0-7148 GCA_032128015.1 Holophagae bacterium | reverse complement strand
CTCGAGGTCGCGCCGCAGCCCGGCGCGGCTCTTGCCGGTGGCGATCGCGAGCAGGCAGCCGCAGGCGCTGAGCTGCTCGAGCAGGCTCGGGACGCCGGGGAACAGCGACGCCCGCTCGTGCCAGGTCGCGACCCAGTGGAGGCGGTAGCGCTCGATCACCTGTGAAACCTCGGGAGGCTCGATCCCGGGGACCCAGCGCCGCACCGCGGTGTCGAGGCCGAGCCCGATGGTGGCTCGGATCGCCTGCGGTTCGGTGTCGCGGCCGAGGTCGCCCAGCGCGGCGAGGGCGCAACCGACGATGCTCGCGACCGAGTCGCGCAAAGTGCCGTCCCAGTCGAAGACGATGAGGCTGGGGTTCATCCGACTCGAGCCGCGCGGCGCCGGGTCTTCACGATGCGCTCACCAGCTCTGGGCGTCCGGACCACTCCCAGGCGACCGTGGTGCGCGAGACTCCGAGGAGCAGACCGTGGAGCGCCGACGGATGCACCCACAGACCGTCCTGTTCTTCTTCTCTGGTCTCGCCGCGCGGAGTCCAGCGCGCGCCAGCAGCGTCGAGCCGCTCGATGAGGTTCTGGAGATCATGGGTCTCGACGTAACTCATGTAGAGCGAGTCGCCTCGCTTCGCCACAAATCGCCCCATCGCACTCTTGGGGTCGACGACCTGCGACAGCTCGATGCGATCCAGCCGGCCGGGTGGATCGAACAGGGTGAGGGTTCCCTGGTAGCCGAAGCGCTTGCTACCGATCTCGGAGAACCGGGTGGGATCGAGACCGAACAGACCGCTGTAGAAGGCCGACGCAGTGCGCCAATCGCTGACCAGAGTGTTGGTCACCTCGTAGAGGAAGCTGATCGGCCCGCGGTCCTTCGATTCGGGCCCCTTCGATTCGGGCCCCTTCGAATCCGCCGGCTCTCGCTGGCTGAAGGAAGACAACACGAACCGGAGTCCGAAGCCTGGTTGCGGGTCAAGACAGAGCTGGTGCCCGTCGTGGACCGGACGCTGCCCGAGGCTCCGGAGGCGAGCTTCCAGCGCGACCAGATCCCGGGTCGAGGCGCCGGCAGCGAAGAGGCCTTCGCCGTGCTCATCGAGATGGCGGCGAGCCCGGCCCGGACCCTCGGGCTGACACAGCTCGATCTCGCTCTCGCCCAGCGCGAGCACGGTCCGGCTTGCGCCCAGATACTCGCTCTCGTCCTCGCGCGCGACCTCGGCGCCGAGTAGTTCATGGTAGTGGGCTGCCGCCGCGGTTCGGTCGGCGACCACCAGCTGCACACGGTCGATGCGCTCCAACATCCGGTTTCCTCCCGTCGCCGATCTTGGCACGACTCGACAATCCAGGCCGCACGACGGAGCACTGAGCGCCGTCGCCTATCTCTCCGCGTAGACCGCGAGCTCGTTGCCGCTGGGATCGTGGAAGTGGAAGCGGCGACCTCCGGGAAAGTCGAACGGCTCGGTCGTGATGGTGCCACCGGACTTTCGGACGCCGGCGAGAGTGGCGTCGAGATCGCTCGAGTAGAGAACGATCAGAGGCCCCCCGGCCGGCACCTCGCTCCCCACCCGGAACCCTCCAGCTTCACGGCCCGGCTGAGTCCCGGGGTCCCGGATCCCGGCGTAGTCCGGTCCGTAGTCGGTGAACTTCCAGCCGAATGCCGCCGCGTAGAAGCGCTGGGACTCGGCCATGTCGGTGACCACGAACTCGATGTAGTCGATGGCGTGATGGGTGTGGAGCTCGTTGTCCATTGTCGTGGCCTCCGTTGTGTTCGCTGGCTCGGGCTGAGGCGATCGCAGGGGCGGGTTGCACGAACACAGCAGCAAGATAGCCAGCACCAGCCGCGGTCTGCGCGAGGCTGCGCGCCGCACTCGAGGCTCGCGTCTCATTGCCGATCTCTCCACAAGCGCCTCACGGGGATGGTACCGCTCCGAGGAACCCACGATCGCAGAGTTCAAGGAAGCGAGAGACCTCACACCAGTCGCAGGCTGTGGGTCTTCACCAGACACGTCACCGGACCCCCAGGCCGAAGGTCGAGCTCGCGGACCGCTTCGCGGGTGATCTCGGCCCACAGGATCTGCCCGCAGTCGACTGCGACGAACACTCCGGTCGGTGTGTCGACGACCTGGCGGACGGTTCCTTGCAGCCGGTTTCGAACCGAAAGTCCGGCTGGCTCGCCGAGGGCGAGGGTTACTTCCGCGGGCTCGAACTGGACGTAGAACGGAGGACCGCCCGGGCGCTCGCCCGGTGGCAGCAGCAGCTGGTGCTCGCCGACCCTCGCTTGGAAGCCGTCGCCGTGGTCGAAGATCTCGTCGATCCGCAGCAGGTTCACGGGGCGCAGGGCGTCCCTGCGCGCGAGGGGGCCGGGCTGGTCGAGGGTCTCGCTGGCAGTTCCCTGGGCGAGCACCCGGCCGCCTTCGACGATCACCACCCGCTCGGCGAGGCGGCGCACTTCGGCTTGGCTGTGACTGATGAACAGGGTTGGGATCCGAAACTCCGCGACCACCCGCTCCAGGTAGACCAGGATGCGGTCCTTGAGCGCGGCGTCGAGAGCAGCCAGCGGCTCATCGAGCAGTAACAGCTCGGGACGCGAGAGCATGGCGCGGCCGAGCGCCACGCGTTGGCGCTCGCCGCCCGACAAGCTTGCCGGCCTTCGAGCTTCGAGACCGCCGAGCTCGAGCACCGCGACCACCCGCTGGTAGTCGACAGCTTGTCCGCACCTGTCCGGTCTTAGCGAGCCGTAGAGCAGGTTGGCCTCGACCGTGAGGTGTGGGAATAGCAGCTGGTCTTGGAACACGACGCCGATCGAGCGCCGCTCGGGGGCTACGTGGAGCGCCGCGGCGGTGTCGACCAACGTCCGCCCGCTGACCTCGATCCGACCGTGGTGCGGCCGCAGAACACCCGCGATCGACCGCAGGATCGTGGTCTTGCCGCTTCCCGAAGGACCGAACAGCGCAGTGACGTTGGCGTCGCTGTCAAACGTCGCCGCGAGCTCGAAGCCACCACGAAAGCGGTGCCGACAGTCGAAGGTCAGTCGACTCATCCGGTCCTCACGAGTCCTCACGATTCTTCGACGCGACCGGCACGCGCCCGCCGTTCGAGGATCTCACTGCCGGCAAGGGCAGCGCCAGCGAGCACCACCGAGACCGCGACCAGGATCCAGATCTGGCGCTCGCCGCCGACCCGGTCGCGCAGCGAGTAGATGAGCAGCGGGATGGTGCGCGTGCTCTCGCGCTGGCTGACCAGCATCACGGTGGCTCCGAACTCACCGAGGCTGCGCGCGAAGGCCAGCACACAACCCGCGATCACCCCGCGGCGCGCGAGCGGCAGGCTGATCGTGAGGAAGGTCGCGAGCCGGCTCGCGCCGAGGGTGCGGGCGGCCATCTCGAGGCGCGGGTCGACAGACTCGAATCCCAGTCTGACCGCCCGCAGCAGTAGCGGAAACGACATCACTGCGGCGGCGACCACCAGCCCCTTCCAGTCGAACGCCACTCGGATGCCCAAGGGCAAGAGCAGCCGACCGAGAGCACCTTCGGGCTGAAACAGAACCAGGAGCGCCCAGCCGACGACCACCGGCGGCAGCACCAGCGGCAGGTTGGCCGCGACCTCGATCAGCCACTTGCCGCGGAACTGCGAACGCGCGAGGGCATAGCCCAGCGGCACCGCGACCGGCAAGCTCACCGTCACCACCGACGCCGCGACCAGCAGGCTGAGACGCACCGCGCTCCAAGTTCCGGGGTCGATCCAGGCGCTCACCGCGGCTCCTGTAGTTGCGTTCGCGACGCCGGCAGCAGGAAGCCGTGGGACGCGAAGATCGCAGCGGCTTGGTCACCGCCGAGGTAGTCGTACAGCGGGCCGCCTCGTTGACCGAGCAGCAGCAGTGGCAGCTCGATCGGGGCATGCAGCTCCGGTGGCACCTCGAGCACGACGCGCACTCGTGGTTCAGCGCGAGCGTCGGTCGCGTAGACGATGCCCGCCGGTGCGCTACCGGTCGCCACGTACTGGAGGGCGGTGCGTACGGTGTCGCCGACGATCAGCCGCGGCCGCAGCGACTCCCATGATCCGACCTGTTCGAGAGCCTGGCGAGCGTAGATCCCGGCCGGCACCGAGTCGGGGTCGGCGATCGCGACTACCGCGACCTCGGCGTTGGCGAGATCGTGCAGCGTCAAGAGCTCCAGGCTCGAGTCCGCGGGAGCGATCACCACCAGGCGATTGCCGAGCAGCACCCGCCGGCGGATCATCGCCGTTCCGGTGCGGCGCTCGACTTCGTCGGCCCACGCCGTGCTCGCCGACAGGAACAGGTCGGCAGGGGCGCCGCTCTCGATCTGGCGCGCGAGGGTCGACGAGGCGCCGAACGTGAGCTCGACCGAGTGGCCGGTGGTGGCCTGATAGCGGTCTCGGATCTCGCTCAAGGCGTCGGTCGCGCTCGCGGCAGCGAACAGCTGGACCGGTGGCTCGGCAGATGGCGATCGAGTCCCCGGTGCCGTCGCCGGGGCCATACAAGCGCTGGCCAGCAGTGCGGCCACGGCGAGAACCTCGCCGCAGGTCCTGGCCAGACCGCTAGCCGGTCGCCGTCGCTGGGGCCGGGGCGAGAATGCGAGCCGATCGTGCACGGCGATGAGGGCGGGCCGCAGATGCCGGCCCGCCCCGCGGACCGGCGTTGCTACTAGGCGCCGCCGAGGACCGCCTTGACCTCGAGGAACTCCTCGAAGCCGAATTCGCCCCACTCGCGACCGTTGCCCGACTGCTTGTAGCCGCCGAACGGCGCCGAGAAGTCGGCGCCGGCACCGTTGATGTGGACGTTGCCGGTGCGCAGCCGTGCCGCGACCTTCTTCGCGTGCTCCTTGTCACCGGACTGGACGTATCCCGAGAGCCCGTAGACCGTGTCGTTGGCGAGCCGGATCGCCTCTTCCTCGTCCTGGTAGGGGAGGATCGAGAGCACCGGTCCGAAGATCTCTTCGCGGGCGATCGTCATGTCATTGCGAACGCCGCCGAACACCGTCGGTCGCACGTAGTAGCCCTTGTCGAGACCCTCGGGCTTGCCCGTGCCGCCGGCGACCAGCGTCGCGCCTTCGTCGATCCCCTTCTGAATCAGTCCCTGGATCTTGTGGTACTGGGCCTCGCTGACCACCGGTCCGATGGTGACGCCCTCGGTCGCGGGTGCTCCGACCTTGGTCGCCTCGGCCGCGGCCTTGGCGATCGTGAGCGCCTCAGCGTGACGGGCGGCGGGCACGAACATCCGGGTCGGGGCGTTGCACGACTGGCCGCTGTTGAGAAAGCAAGCCTGGACCCCGGAGCGCACCGCCTTCTCGAGATCGGCGTCTGGGAGGACGATGTTCGCGGACTTGCCGCCGAGCTCCTGGGCCACCCGCTTGATGGTGTCAGCGCCCGCCTTGGCGACCTCGCGTCCGGCGCGCGTCGAGCCGGTGAACGACACGAAGTCGATCCCCGGATGAGCGGCGATCGCCGCTCCGACCGTCGGCCCATCGCCGTTGACCAGGTTGAAGACTCCTGCCGGCACTCCCGCCTGGTCGAGGATCTCGGCCAGCAGTATCCCGGACAGTGGCGCGATCTCGCTCGGCTTGAGCACCATCGTGCAGCCGGCCGCGAGCGCGGGCGCGACCTTGCACGCGTTCTGGTTCACCGGCCAGTTCCACGGCGTGATGAAACCGCAGACGCCAACCGGCTCCTTGAGGATCAGGGTCTTGCCCCGTTCCTCGGTGAACTCGTAGTCCTCGAGGATCTTGATCGCCTGGGCGAAGTGGGCGAGACCCGAGGGTGCCTGGGCCGCCTTGGCGAGCCAAGCCGGCGCCCCCATCTCGGAGGTGATGGTCGCCGCCATCTCGCCGATCCGCTCCTGGTACTTGGCGACGATCGCCTGCAGCAGCTCGATCCGCTCTTGCTTGGTGGTGACCGAGTAGCTGTCGAAGGCGCGGCGCGCGGCCGAAACGGCGAGATCGACATCGGCGGCGCTGCCGAGGCTGATGCGGCCGACCGTCTGCTCGGTCGAGGGGTCGATCACGTCGAGGGTCTTGGGCTTCGCGGGAGCCACCCACTTGCCGTCGATGTAGAACTGGAGTGCTTCTTTCATGGTTTGGTCTTTCCTTCCTTCAGGGGCAGCGCCGGGCCGCCCCTGTTTTGTTCGTGGGTATGCGTTCGAGTCTGAAAGATCGCAGAAACCGGAGCGCTTTTCCAGCCCTCCGGGGGTACCGCTGGTCTCGATGGGGTGGGTCAGGGAACGTGGGGTTCTCGTGGAGCTCGAGTGTCGCACTCATCTTGGGCGCACCTCGGGCGGCAAGAACGGGTTGGTCACCTTCACCCGTCCGAACTGTTGTCCGTGTTGAAGGTCCTCGGTGAGCAGCAGATCGCAGGCAGCGACCGACGCCGCTTCCACGATCAAAGCGTCCCAGTACGAGATCCGACTGCTGCGGCTTCTTGCGACAGCGGCCTGGACGAGCGGAGCATCGACAGGAACGACCGGCATTCTCGAGAGCTCGTTGACCGCCCGCTCCGCCTCGGGCTCGGGCAGTGGTCGGGCGAGCTTGCGGGTAACCGTGACATAGAACTCCGAGAGTACTTGGGTGCTCAGCACCAGAGTGTCGCCCGGCGCATCGAGCTCGCTCAGGATTGCGATGGCGCGTGATCGCTTCGCCTTGTCGGCGCGGTCGAAGGCGTAGACCAGGACGTTGGTGTCGAGAAATGTCCTACCGCTCATGGAGCTCGTCGCGGGTCCACGTCCGGCCTCCCTCGCCGCTCGAGCTGCGTGCGCGGCGAGCCATTGCCACCACCACGCCCAATGCTTCGCGGGTCGCACTCGAGTCGGCGAAGGACACCAGATAGTCGCGCAGCAGCGCGTTGACCGACGTGCCTTGCTCCAACGCCCGAATCCGAGCGCGTTGCAGGACGTCGTCGTCGACTGCAATTGTCAGGTTTGCCATCTGTTGCCGCGGGTATGGTGGAGCACGGGTTCAGTGTAGCACGGGCGCTGCGGCGGAGAGGTGGATGGGGCGACGCCGGCGCGCCGGCGGTGATTCGGCGAGGCTCTTCTAGGTCGCGAGGGTCTCGCTCGTCGGATTCGAACGGATCAACGATGCGATGTCCGGCCACAGCCGCGCCTCGATTGTGAGGCGACGACCTTGGGGGTGGTCGAGCTCTAGACGGAAG
>JAQBHE010000347.1:0-7169 GCA_032128015.1 Holophagae bacterium | reverse complement strand
ATCACCACCGCCAGCGCAAGCAGCCAACCGCCGGCACCGAAGCTCGTCCAGGCATCGAAATTCGCCGCCTTGATGTGTCCGATCACCGGCGGAGTGAAGTCCTTGACTCCCTCGAGGATCTGGTCGCCACGGTCGTGACCCATCTCGTACAGCCGGAACTGGAGCACAGAGAGGCCGCCGACACCAACTGTCAGCAGCAGGCCGAGCAATGCCTGGGCGGCACGCCGCCGCATCCGGGTCGGCAGCAGTGCCGCCGCCGCGGCGAGCGCCGCGAGCGCCGCGAAGACATACGGCAGGAGTTGGATCTCAGCACCGTCGAGCGGCAGACGAACACCGACGTACTGGTTCAAGGTCTCGATCTCCTTGAGATCGCCGATCACCTTCGCAGCGTACACCGAGACCAGCAGCGCCTCGTCGTCGTGATACTGCGGCGCTTCCATCCGCGTCCGCCACAGCGGCAGGACGAAGCTAGAAGCGACCAGCAGGGCGACGGCGGCGAACCACCAGCGGTTCGGCCGCAGTCGGTTCACCGCGGCTCCACCAACATCCGGCCGCGCATCTCCAGGTGCAGCGCCGAGCAGAACCAGGTGCAGTAGTACCAGTAGGTACCGGGCTTGTCGGCGACGAACGTGACCTCGCGAGTCTGGCCCGGATCGAGGGCGATGTTGATGCCGTACGAGTCGATCGCGAAGCCATGGCTCATGTCGCGCAGGGTCTCGATGTTGGTGGCGCGCAGCGTCACCTTGTCGCCCTGCTTGACGGTGAACGACGGCAGGCCGAACTTGGACCGGATCGCGGTCAGATAGACCTTGACCTCGTTCGGACCCACCCGTTCGACCCGGCTCTCGTTCTCGCCCACCGCGTCCGGGGCGAGCTCCTCGGTCTGGAGCACCTTGGGCGCCAGATCGGAAACCCGCATGAACACCGCGTCGTGAGGCTCGGGCTCCGACGGGAACGAGGCCAGCACCCGCATCTTGTTGCCCGAAATGTCGATCAGCTCCTGGTTCTCGGGCATCGTCGGCCCTACCGGGATGAACATGTCCTTCGACAGCTTGTTGAGCGCCAGCAGGTACTCGCCGGTCGGGTGCATGGTCTCGGCGAGCGTCGCTTGGGTGTGGCCAACGTTGTAGTGAACATCGACCCGGTCGACGATGTACTCGGGGTCGCCGGCGACCGCTTTGGCGATGTTCCACTTGACGATCTGAGAATCCACGAACAGCGAAGTGTAGGCGTTGCCTTTGCCGTCGAACGTGGTGTGGAGCGGGCCCAACCCGACCTCCGGTTCGGCGACGATCGCGAGCCGCGGCGTCTCGACCTGGTCGATCTTCGCGATCTCGATGATCGTCACCGTCGGCGACAGCTTGCCCGAGCCCATGACGTAGGTGCCGGTCGGATCGACATCGCAGCCGTGGGGGTTCTTGGGCACCGGGATCAGGTAGAGGACTTTCTCGGTGGTCGCCTCAGGGTCGACCATCCGAACACCCTGGACGGTCTTGAACTCGCCGCGCTCGAGCGCGCGCTCGGCGGCGTGGATATCGATCGCCGCAATCGCGTCCTCGTCGCGCTGGATCATCTCCTCGACGGTCAGACCACCTTCGAGGTTGTAGATCGTGGTGAACGCCCAACGTCCGTCCTTGCTGGTGTCGTTGATGTCGGCGTTCGCCGGCAGTAGCACCTCGAACACCGGGTCGAGAGACACAGGCTCGAGGAACGCCATCACCGACCGATAGGCGTCGGGCTCGACGTTGGTGCGCGGAATCTCGCCCTCGAACTCGCCGTTGGCGATGATGTAGGAGGTGTCCGGGGATACCACCGCGATCCCGTGGGTGCCGTAGAGATTCGGAATCTTCTTGACCTCCACGGCCTCGAAGGTGGCGAGCGAAATGCGCGCGATGCGGCCGTTCGCCTTGTCGTTGATCCAAAGGAAGCGGCCGTCGTAGTCGCCCGCGGTCTCGGACAGGATCGGATGGTGGGTGTCGCCCCAGAAGCCCCCGCTCGCCTTCAGCCGCTCATAAGCCGCAGTTCCGGGCACGTTCGCGTAGCCGTAGCCGGCGCGCGGCTCGAACACCGGAATCTGGCGAATGAAGCGGCCGGACGGCAGGCCGTAGACGAATACCCCTCCGCTCTGGCCGCCGGAGAGGAAGGCATAGTAGGCATCCCACTCGCCAACCGGCACGTAAACCGCGCTCGCGAGGTCACCGCTCGCTGGCGCGCTCGGAGTGCTGGAAGTGCAGGTAATCGCCGCGCCGGCGATCAGGAGCGCGATCAGGATCACAGCCCAACGGGCGTATTTCTTGGACATCGATGGTTCTCCTTGGCGGAAACGAATGATCCGGGTTGCTGGGCTAGCGACCGCCGCCGGCCGCAGCGGCTGCGGCTTGCGCGGCTTGCGAGCTGGGCTCGACCACCAACTTGCCCTTCATGTTCGGGTGGAGGTCGCCGGTGCTGCATTGCGATGAGCAGTAGAAAACGAAGGTCCCGGCCTTGTCGGCGCGGAAGGTCACTGACTTCGGACGCTGGACCATCGCGCCGTTGATGAAGGCGTCCTGGTCGTAGCCGTCGATCGCGAAACCGTGACCGGCGCCAACACCGTTATCGGTGGGCTGGAAATCAACCCGCACCAACTGGCCCTGGCGGACCCGGATCTCGCTGGGCACGAAATTCCAATTGCGCTCGAACAGCTGGACCACCACGTCGGGCTCGCCGAGGTGCGCGCCCTGGGTGGCCGAGGCCGGGGTGCCGCCGCCCGACATCTTGCGCTCGCCGAGGCTGAGCACGTAGGCGGCGATGTTCCAGATCTGGTCGCTGCTGTACACCTCTTGAAACGCCGGCATCGGCGTGCCGTTGTTGCCGGTGTGAACGGTCAGCGCCACGTCGACCAGGGTGTAGCCACGCTTGAACTGGCCGATCTTGTGGAAGTTGCGCGGCAGCACCGCCTTGCCGAAATCGTCGACCAGGGTCAGCGCCGCCGGGCCATCGCCGTAGCCGAGAGTACCGTGACACTGGCCGCACCCGGCCTCGGCGTAGAGCGTGCGGCCGGCGTCGATGCGCTCCGGAGTCACCTCCGGGGCCGCACCGAGGTCGACCGGTGTGCCGGGCCCGAGGTCGGCGAAGCGACCGCTGAAGGTCTTGATGTAGTGGACCACCGCCCAGCGCTCCTGGTCAGTGAGCAAGAACCGCCACGGCGGCATGCCGGTGCCATGGAGACCCGCCGACACTGTTTTGAACACGTCGGAGTCGCTCGGCATCTCACCGCCAGGCGTGGTTTTGAAGCGGAAAGTTCCGGAAGTGAAGTCGCGCGGCTGCGGCGCCATGAACGGAGCGCACACCCCAGCGCCGTCACCGGCCGTGCCATGACACGCCGAGCAGTTCTCGGCGAACAGCTGCGCGCCCTGGGCGACCAGCTGATCGTTGACGGCAGGTGACGGTGGAGCCGCCTCCTTCATCCACGAGATCTCCTCGGCCATCAGCTTCCCCGGTGTGCCAGACGCGGCCGGGGCACGGTCGCCGGCCGGCGCGCAGCCGAGCGCGAGGAGCGCCACAACCAGCGCGAGAGCGACAACGCTAGGGAACGCCATGTCTTGGGCGGCTCTCCACTTACGGTTCGGTTCCACGACTCACCTCCTGATCGGGATCAGTCCCAAAGATTGATCGCTGTCAGTCTCCACGCTCGGCCAGGGTGTGGGGAATTCGCGAGATCCGAGACCGCGCTACGGGAAATCCCTAGTGGGGCCCCGGCGCGTCACCGGAAGTCGACGGGCGCCAGAGGGCGGCGATTCAAGGCGGCCGGAGAGAGATGGCTATCCCGGCGCGCGCTGGCAGATCGATCTACTCAACGGCAAACGCCACCACGTTGAGCGATCTCCAGGACCAAGACGGCCACCTGATCCTGTTCGACACGATAGACCACCCGCAACGACCCCACGCGCAGCGACCGATGGCCAGAAAGCGGACCCGCGAGCGGCTTCCCAGCGGTTGGCTCTTCGCCCAGGCGCTCCAGCGCACGATCAACTCTCTCGAAAAGACGACGATCGCTTCGAGCGAGCCTGAGGTAGCTCCTGCGCACGCGGCTGGAGAGCCTAACCTCGGCCAGCGGCAAGAGCTTGCCGTACCTCTTCGAGGGAGTGACCGAGACCACCTGAGAGTTCTTCGTCTGCCTCGACAAGCCTCCTCACCAGGACCTTGTCCGACAGAATCTCCAGAGTCTCCAGGAGGCCATCGAACTCGTCGGAAGAAAGCAGAACGGCTTCGGCCCGACCTCTCCGGGTGATCACGAAACGGTCAAACCGCTCATTCGCCCGATCGAGAAGCTCGGACAGGCGGGGTCTCATCTCGGTCAGCGACACGGTCTCAGTGGCCATCTGGAACCTCCGAGACAAGTGTACGTGAACAGGTACATTTGGCGAATGGGCTCAGCTCATCAGCCCACGAGGTCGAGCCCGAACAACTGCGCCAGGTATTCGTTCAAGAACAGGCCCATAGGATCGAGCCGCCGCCGCACCGCCAAGAAGCTCTGCCACTCCGGATACGCGCGCTCGAAGAACTCCGGACCCCGGCTGTGCCACTTGCCCCAATGGGGCCGTCCGCCGTGATCGAGAAGCACCGACTCGATGGCGGAGAACTCTGCCTCGTGGGGAAGGCCGGCGGCCTGGTGCGCCGAAATCGTCACCACGTCGCGACCGCCGGTCGGACTCAGCATCAGCTCGTCGGCGGCGAGCGTGCGGTATTCGAGGGGCCACTCGAGCGCCGAGAAGCGCTCGACAATCAGGCTCCGCAGCTCACGCACGCAGGCGGGACCCGACGCCGCTGGCACCGCGTATTCGATCTCGTTGAACTTGTGGAAACGCAGCGACGGCAGGATGTGATCGCTCGGACCAACGCGCTCGCCTGCCGCGGCGTCGCGAGGTGCCGCCGGGTCGAGCGTCGGGTCGAGAGTCTTGAGGAAGCAACGGTCGGTCTTCGGCCACCAGAAGAACTCGAAGTGGCGGTGACCCGAGACCCGTTCCTCGAGGCGCCCCAGACTTTCGTCGAAGCTCTCGGTCCAGGTGCGCTCCCGCAGCCGATAGGCCGGCAGCACCCGCAGGGTCACCCGGGTGATCACCCCGAACGCGCCGAGCGACAGCGCGGCCGCGCGCAGGAGATCGGACGTCCCCGTGGCCTCGTCAGCCCCTATGTCGAACAGCTCACCAGCGGCGGTGACCAAACGAAGACCGACGACCTGGGTCGAGAGGCTGCGCAACGCACGACCGGTGCCGTGGGTTCCAGTCGAGATCGCACCCGCAAGCGACTGGCGGTCGATGTCGCCGAGGTTCTCCATCGCGAGACCCTCGGCGCGCAGTGGCATCCCGAGCTGGTAGAGCTTGGTGCCGGCCCACACCTCGACCCGGCGTCGGTCACGGTCGATCGTGACGATCCCTTGGAGGTCGTCGAGCTCCACGAGAACGCCGTCGGTCGCGCACAGCGGCACGAACGAATGGCCGCTACCGAGAACCCGCACGGTCTGACCGCGCTCGGACGCGGCGCGAACGATCGCTGACAGCTCGTCCTCGCTACGCGGACGGACGATTCGCTCCGGGCTCGCCGTGACCGCACCCGACCAGTTGCGCCAACCCTCCCCCAACCGTCACCTCGACCCGACGACCCCGCTGACAGTCGCGCTACTGCGAGCAGCCGCGGGCGGAGATCGGCCACAGCTCGCGCACTTCTCCGTCGATCACCGGGTAGTAGAAATCGTAGAGGTTGACCGTGGGGTCGCAGTGCGCGGGCACGATGCGCAACCGCGAGCCGAGGCCGATCTCGGCCCCGGCCGCGCCCGCAGCGACCCCGAGCTCGAGCATCCCGTGCTCGTCGCCGGCCCAGTTGTAGGTGATCTCGGGGTGGCCGGCGACCTCGGGGCGCACGCGCTCGAAGGCCAGAGCCTTGGTGCCGGCGTCGACCGTGATCCAACCCCGGCGCGGCTTGCTGATCGCGGTCGCGAGCACGAACAGCGACGGGTCGAAGTCGTCGAGAACCGCGCCCTCGGGACCGCCGATCGCCCGATACTCGGTGTCCATGAACAGGTACGAGCCGACCTGGAGGTCGGTGATCGCCTCGAGCTCGCAGTCGATGTCCCAGGTGCCAGTGCCGGCGCCGGTGAGCACATCGACCGCGATGCCTTCGCTGCGCAAGCGCTCGAAGGTGGCGATCGCCGGCGCCCAGGTTTCGTGAGAGCGCCGCCGCCGCTCGGCATGACCGGCGACGTGCATCAGGTGCCCGGCGTAGGCCTGAAGACCACGCAGCTCGAGCCGGCTCGAGTCGACGATCCGCCGCGCCAGCCCGATCGCGGCATCGCCGGCGGCGATCCCGGTGCGGCCGGTGCCCGGGTCGAGGTCGATGAGCACTCCCAGTCCGATCCCCGCCGAACGCGCCGCGCGTCCGAGCCGATCCACCGCGCCGGCGTCGTCGACCACGATCTCGAGCCCGCGCGCGGCTCCCAGGTCGCGCGCCATCCACACCGCCAGCGCCACCACCCGCGCGATCTTGTCCTCGGTGACCACCGGCGAGGTGATCAGGATCGGCCCGATCCCCGCGGCCGCCTGCACCTCCGCCTCGCTGACCTTTGCGCAGCAAACACCGACCGCGCCGAGGTCGAGCTGGCGCCGCGCCAACAGCGGGCACTTGTGGGTCTTGGTGTGGGGCCGGATGCGCTTCTTGCGCTCGCCGATCGCGGTCGCCATCTTCGCCAGGTTGCGCTCGAGCGCAGCGACCTCGATGATCAACGCCGGCGTCGGCACCTCGGAGAGCGAGAGCGGCCGGTCGAGAGGAATCGCGTCGAGCGGCCGGTCAACGACCCTGGCGAATGGCGCGGCGAATGGCTGGCTCCGCGATTCCACGATTCTGCGCTCCCGTGCCGGTTCGCCGTCGATCATAGCGGGCGGCTCCGCCCATTCTGCACCCACGGATGAGCTCGACCCGGTCACCCCGCTCGAACAACCGGTTCGGGAAGGTCGGTCATGCGCTCGCTCGCGTCCCAGAGGTCAACGGCGCGCTGCGCATTGAGCCAAACTCGGGACTCGTACGAAACGCTGCCCCGAGCTTGAGCGCCATTCCCGTCGCAACCGAGGTATGACGGTTGACGATCCGGTTGATCACTTTGATGTCGCAGCCAAGGTGATCCGCGAGCTCCTTCT
>JAQBHE010000346.1:0-9145 GCA_032128015.1 Holophagae bacterium | reverse complement strand
GCCGACGATCTCGGGGCACGGGTCGGCGACCGGCTCTTGGTCGACTACTGGCAGGTCGAAGAGCACGAGCGCCTGGTCGCGGCCGAGGTCGAGCTCACGGTCGCCGGCATCGTCGCGATCGCCGGGCTCGGGGCCGACCCGACGCTGACCCCACCGTTCCCGGGAATCGCCGACGCCGACAACATGTCGGACTGGGAGCCCACGTTTCCGGTCGATCTGTCGAGGATCGGCGCCCGTGACGAGGACTACTGGGACCGCTACCGCGCGACCCCGAAGCTGTTCGTTTCACTCGCCCTCGGCCGACGGCTGTGGGGCGGCCGCTTCGGCGATCTCACCGCGATCCGGCTCGCGCCCAGTGATGGCGATGCCCAGGCCCTGGCCGATCGCCTGGCTATCGACCTACCGCGGCGGATCGCCCTGCCGGCCGCCGGGTTGAGCGTGATTCGACTCCGCGATCAGGGGCTGCGTGCCGCCGGTGGCGCGACCGATTTTGCCGGCTTGTTCGCCGGCTTCAGCCTCTTCCTGATCGCCGCTGCGGTGATGCTATCGACCCTGTTCTTTCGCCTCGGTGTCGAGCGCCGGGCCAAGGAGATCGGGACCCGCCTCGCGATCGGTTTCACCATCTCGCGAGTGCGCGCCATCTTGATCGTCGAGGGGGCGGTGCTGGCGGTCGTTGGCTCCGCGGTCGGGCTGGGGATCGCACTGGTCTACGCCGGGGGCATGATGCTCGGACTGAGGACTCTGTGGATCGGCGCCGTCGGCACCGGTTTCCTACAGTTGCACGTCGAGCCGGGGTCGTTGGCGATTGGCTTCGGGGTGTCGGTGTTGGTGGTGATTCTGGCCATCGCCTGGGCGGTGCGGGCGCTCGCCCGAGCGCCGGTGACCTCGCTGTTGCGGGGAAGGGTGGCAACCGCTGGCTCAGCAGCCGCTGGCTTGGGCCGCGATCCACGGCGAGGCGCGCGCACCATCGTCGTGGCGCTCGCGATTGCGGTCTTGCTGTTCGCCGCTTCGTGGTGGACTCCGCCGGCGGCGGCGCCGCCGCTGTTCCTGGCTCTCGGAGCAGCGCTCCTGGTGGCGGGCGCGGCGGTGTTCGGCCGCTGGCTGGCGGGCCGTGGCGGCCACCCGATCGACCGTCCGGGATGGCTGTCGATTCTTCGCCTGGCGACTGCCAACGCCGCGGTCAACCCGGGTCGTAGCCGCCTCAGTGTCGCCCTGGTCGCAGCCGCGACCTTCGTCATCGTCGCCGTCGGCGCCTACGGCCACCGTTTTGGCGACGAGCTCGAGCGCCAGGATTCCGGCGCCGGCGGCTTCACTTTGATCGCAGAGTCCGACGTCCCGGTGTTCCACGATCTCGACGACCCGGCTGGACGCCAAGAGCTCGGCATCTCGACGGAGGCCGAGCAACTGCTCGAGGGGGCTACGGTGATGTCGCTGCGAGTCTTGCCCGGGGACGACGTCAGCTGCCTCAACCTCTATCAGCCGGAGCGGCCGCGGCTGCTCGGGGTGCCGGACCGGTTGATCGAGCGCGGCGGCTTCCAGTTCCAGCAGGTGGCGGGCGCTCGGGACGAGCCGTGGCGGTTGCTCAGCGAGCCGCTCGGCGACGGCGCGATCCCGGCGATCGGGGACTTCAACTCGGTGAGCTGGATTCTCAAATCGGGGCTGGGCAAGGACGTGGTGATCACCGACGAGCGCGGTGAGCCGTTGCGGTTGCGGATCGTCGGCTTGTTGCGGCGGAGCGTTTTTCAAAGCGAGCTGTTGATCTCCGAGGCGCACTTGCTCGAGCACTTTCCGAGCCGCAGCGGCTATTCGTTCTTTCTCGTCGACCCCGAGTCCGGGACCGATCAGGCCACCGCCTCGGCGCTCGAAGAGTCGCTTTCGCGCTTCGGGCTCGACGTTTCGACTGCGGCCCAACGCCTGGCCAGCTACCAGGCGGTGGAGAACACCTACCTGGGGACCTTCCAGCTCCTCGGCGGCCTCGGCTTGCTGCTCGGCACCATTGGGCTCGCGGTGGTGCTGCTGCGCAACGTCCTGGATCGTGTCGCCGAGCTCGCGACTCTCCGCGCCATCGGTTTCCGCCTGCGGACTCTCGGCGCGAGCGTGGTCGCGGAGAGTCTGGTGTCGTTGATCGCCGGGATCGCCATTGGCGCCGCCGCCGGACTGGTGGCGGTCGCCCCCCATCTCCGTGGCGGCCAGGCGCTGGTGCCGTGGGTGAGCCTGGGCGCGACCTTGGCGCTGGTCGCTGCGGTCGGGACTCTTGCGTGCGCGCTGGCAGTTCGCCAGGCGCTGCGCACGCCGCTGTTGCCATCCCTGCGCTCCGAGTGAGCGGACGGGTGAGCTCGGCACCCTCGATAACCTCGACGTCTGCGATGGGCTCGATGGGCTCGATGAGCTCGCCATGAGCGGGATCGTCGCGTTGTTCCAGCGCGATGGCCGGCCGGTCGATCCCGACCTGTTCGCGCGGCTGCTGGGCGAGTTGGACCATCGCGGACCGGCGGGAAGCGCGAGCCACATCGACGGGCCGCTGGCGATCGGGCAGCAGTTCTTAGTCCGCCCCGAGGAGTCGGGCAGCGCGGCCTGGCCGCTCGTGGATCGCGGCGACGGGCTGGTCGTCGCCTTCGAGGGCCGGCTCGACAATCGCGACGAGCTTTGTCGGGAGCTCGGGATCGAGCTCGGGGTGCGTCCGTTCACTGCAGACGCCGAGATCTGCCGTTCGGCGTACCGACGCTGGAACCAATCCTGCCTGATCCGTCTGGTGGGGGCGTTCGCGCTGGTGGTCTACGATCGCGAGCGCAGGCTGCTGCTGCTCGCGCGCGACGCCTTGGGCGACCGCTCCTTGTGCTATCGCGCGACCCCGCGGGAGCTGATCGTCGCTTCCGAGCCGGCGGCGGTGCTCGCCCATCCGTCGGTGTCGCGAGCGGTCGATGAAGCGACCTTGGCGCGCTTCTTCGCGGTCGAGGGTCCGGCCCAAGGACGCACCTTCTTTGCCGAGGTGCGCGAGATTCCGCCGGGCTGCTTCGTACTGCTCGGCGAGAGTGGCCTGCGGGTCGAGCGCTATTGGTCGGCGACCGACCACCGGGATCTCGAACCCGGAACCGACGAGCGGCGGGTCGAGGCGTTTCGCGCGGCATGGGTCGAGGCGGTCCGCTGCCGGCTCCGCGGAACCGCTCATGCCCATGTCTTGATGAGCGGTGGCCTCGACTCGACGAGCGTGGCTGCCGTTGCTTCGCGCGAACAGGGTCGCGGCGCGGTCGCGATCTCCTGGGTGTTCGACGAAACTCCGGGGGCCGACGAACGACAGTTCATGAACGCGATGGTCGACCGCTGGGAGCTCGACTGGCGACCGATTGTGGCCGACCGACAGTGGCCGCTGCGCGATCTGGTCAGCTGGCCGGTGGACCGCAACGCGCCGTGGCAGGGGCTCTACTGCCGACTTCAGAACCTTGCCTACCAGGCGACCCGGCAAGACGGCGAGACGGTGCTGCTCACCGGTGAGTTCGGTGATCACCTCTACGTCGGTGCCGAGCGTTGGCTACGGGCGCTGATCGCCGAAGGCAGATGGCGAGATGCCCAGGGTTGCCTGCGCTCGGAGCTCGCGGTCACGCCGATGGCACGATGGCTCGGGGCGGGAAGGCTGCGTTCCGCGGTCGCGCGAGTGGTGGGCTGGCAAGGCCGGGTCCGGCGCCGTGCTCGGTGGTTGACGCCGTACGCCCAGGAACTGCGGAGCCGAACCGAGCCTGGGGAGCTCGAATCTTGGTGTCCGACCATCGAGCCGATGACCTCCCATCTGACAGCGCTCGAGACCGCGAACGCCGCCCGTCACGGCATCGAGGTCCGGCGCCCCTACCGCGATCGGCGGTTGGTCGAGCTAGTGCTCGGTTTGCCCGCGCACATGCTCTACCGGCCGGGGGTGACCAAGTGGATCCTCCGGGAAGCGATGACCGGGCTGCTTCCGGAGCAAGTTCGCCAGCGGCGCCAGATCTCGTCCCTCCTCGGCCTCGCGGCGCGCGGATTGGTCGAGCGGGAGAAGGAGTCCGTGGGCCACTTGCTGGCCGACGGAGACCTCTGGCGTCGATTCGTTTCACCCAGCTGGCTCGCTCAGGCATTCCCTTCGCGGCTCGAGCGCGGTGTCGACGGGGTCGAAGCGGTGGTGGGTTGGCAGTGTCTATGCGCCAGCTTGTGGACTCGCTAGGGTAGTGGTGGCGCGAATTCTGCGTCCGTTGCTGTGCACGGTGTCGAGGTCTACGATTGTGGATGACGGGCCGTGGACCAGATTGGCAAGACCGTGAAAACTTGCAAAACATTCGGCCTCGAGCGTCGAATTTTTGGCACTCACATGATGAAGCCACTTTCGGCTATTATGTGGACTCCATGATTCGGAGCGGGCTGACGTTCGAAGCGACCGGGGAAGCTCCTGCCGTTCCCAGGACGTCCCCTGAAACGCCGTCTGCCCGCGAACGCCGCCCGTATCGCCGGCCGGTTATCGTCGACCACGGAGACGTCCGGGACGTCACTCTCGGATTCAGCCCGGGTTCCGGCGACAGCGCAAATCCTGGCATGTTCAAGCCCTGAGGCGCTTGCCACGCGCGCTCGGAAAGAGCTACCTAGCAGCCCGTGGTGAAACCCCGAGGGCTGCGTTGGACCTCCTCACCGATGTCCCAGCATCGCCGTCGTCGGCCGCGCCTTGCCAGCGGCCGCAGATCCCCGCGCGCAGCTCCTCGAGGGTCTCACCACGGGCTGCTAGTGGTCGAGATGCGCTCCGCCCCCGGCTCGTAGAGCAGAGAGGCGTCGATTCGTCGGCTCTCCTCCTCGGACACCGGCACGAATCGCCCCTCGCCGCTGGCGAGCACGATGCCGTCGTCGTCGCGGAGCTCGCCGACAGCGCGGAGTAGCCGGCGGTTCTGACGGGTGACCCAGCCGACCACCGTCAGCTCGACACCGGTCGGCACCGGTTGCAGGTAGCGCACGGCGAGCTCGACGGTATAGGTGAAGCGCCGTCCCGCGATCGAGGTCGCCCAGCCCATCGCCTCGTCGAGAACAGCGGCGACGATGCCGCCGTGGGCGCGATCCGAAAATCCGTGGTAGTCGTGCTCGAGGGTAAGGCTCGCGGACACTCGCGCCGGCGCCTCGGCGTGGCCAGGGCCGGCAGCATGGTGATGGAACCGCAGTCCGAGGCCGCGCGGGTTGTCCCGGCCACAGACGAAGCAGCCAGTCGAGGGCGGCAGGTCGCGGGTGCTCAAGGAGCGCGAGATGCCGGCGATTCGAGGTGAGTCTCGAACAACGCCCAGATCCGTCGGTACTCGTCGAGCCAGCTCGACGGTTCCCGGAAACCGTGGGCCTCGATCGGATAGATCACGATCTCCCAGTCTTCCTTCTCGAGCTCGATCAGCCGCTGCACCAGGCGCACGCTGTCCTGGAAGAGATCGAGGTGACGCTCGTCTTTGAGCCAGCCGAGCTCGACGAAGCCGCGGTCGAGCCACGCCGGGTCGCTGGCGCGATAGAGGGGCTCGAGCCGCCGGCCTTCGAGGTCGACCCGCGCAATCCAACGGTCCTTGTTGTCCGAGGACAGCGCCTGGACCACCGCGCGGGCGCCGTCGTTGGTCCACAGCAGATGGGAGAAGGAGGCGCTGTCGTCGGCCCAATACGGACGTTCGGGAGATCGGCCGATCCAATCCGGATGGGCGATGATTCGCGCGAGCGTGAGCGGGGTCGGCGCGGTTCGGGTGACGGTTGGGTGCGCCGGCGCCGCCCAAGTCCAGGCCGCGACCAGCACGACCACCAGTATGAGCGTTGCTGATACGCGCAGCGCGGCCATCAGATTCGCAGACTCGTCGTTGCGGCTCGCCAGCGCGCGCGGCTAGCCGTCGAGGTACTGGAGCATCTCCTTGGCGGTCGCCGCATCGGGGTCATTGGGCGCCAGCTCGAGGAACTTCTGGAGGTGCGCCTTGGCCTTGGCGTTGTCGCCCTCGTTGAGGAAAACCAACCCCATAAGGTAGTTGGCCTTGCCGTGCGTCGGGTCGAGCGACAACGCCTGTTCGAGTCCGCTCTTGGCAGCGGCAAGGTCGCCGCTGTTGTAGGCCTCGGCCGCCTGGTTGAAGATGTTGAGCGCGGCCTTTGCGGGGTCTGAGGTCTTGAGCTCTCCCAATGCCTGGTCGGCCTTGTCCGTTTGGCCGAGGGCGGTGTAGCCGGCGAACAGCACCTGGGTCATCGACTCGACATCGGCGTCCATCGCGACCGCCTTCTCGGCTTCGACCACGGCCTTCTGCGGGTCCTCGTTCTTGAGATACAAGCGGGCGAGCGCGGCGTGGGCGAGCCCGAGGTCGGGCTGCTTCTCCAGCGCCGTCAAGAACAGCGACTCGGCGGTGGTCAGGTCGCCGCTGTTGAAGGCTGCGACCCCTTTGTTGAATACGTCGGTGGCGCCGCCGCGCGCTGCTTGCTCGGCGTCGATGGCGCCGCCAGCGGCGGTGGCCGCTTCCGCGGCAGCGGCGGCAGTCTTGATCTTGAAATTCTGCTTGGTGACCTTGCCCGCCGTAACCTTGACGCCGCCCATCGAGAAGCTCTGGTATCCGGGCTTCGAGAACTGGTACGAGTAAGGAACGATCGCGTTCGCCAGGCGGATGCGGAAGCGGCCGCGCTTGTCGGTGCTCTCGATCTGTTCCCAACCCGGGCGTTCGGGGTCGCTGATCTTGATCTGCACCTCGGCAACCGGTTTCTCGTTCTCGTCGAAGATGATCCCCTCGTGGGTTCCCGGAATCTGAGCTACAGCCGCCGAACCGAGCGCGAGCGCCAGTGCCGCCGCGACGACGAGGTGAAGCAAGCTACGAGTTCTCGATGTCATGACTGGCCTCCTGGCCGGCTCGTTCGGTTGCCTGGGGCGACCGCTTCCGGCGCATGGGTGAGGATATCAAAGCGTCGAAGCTCGGCGCTGGTCTCTTGCTGGCGGCCAGCGGTCGGCCACGGAGGCGCCGCGAGCGGGCGGCCGGGGAGGCCAGCCAGCGTCGGCCACGGTGGCCGGAAGGGGCTCTAGAATCGATACCGGTGATGCTCGATTTTCGTCCACGTGATCCGGCGGTCTGGCAGGCGGTGCTGGCGCTCTGCCGTGTGGTCGCGGAGGCCGGTGGCCGGGCGCACCTGGTCGGCGGCAGCGTCCGCGACGCGCTGCTCGGTCTCGAGCTGGTCGACTTCGACGTCGAGGTCTTCGGCCTCGAGTCGGCAGCGCTGAGAACGCTGATCGAGAAGGTCCATGCCGTCGACTTCGTCGGCGAGGCGTTCGGCGTGTTCAAGCTCCGTCGGCTACCAATCGATGTCTCGCTGCCTCGGCGCGAGACCAAGGTCGGCGGCGGTCACCGGGGATTCGAGATCGCCGCGGATCCGGCGATGTCGTTCGAGCAAGCGGCCCGCCGGCGCGACTTCACGATCAACGCGATCGCCTTCGACCCTCTCCGAGGAATCCTCATCGACCCCTTCGCCGGGGTCGACGACTTGAGGCTGCTGCTGCTGCGTCACACCTCGGAGCGGTTCGCCGAGGATCCGCTGCGGGTGCTGCGCGGGATGCAGTTGGTCGCTCGGTTCGAGCTCACGGCGGACCCCACGACGCTGGAACTGTGCGCCGCCCTCGATGACGCTGACCTGGCGCCGGAGCGGATCTTCGAGGAGTGGCGCAAGCTGCTGGTGCTAGGTCGCCGGCCGGGCCTGGGTCTCCGGTTCCTGCGCGCGGCTGCGTGGGCCGGGCGTATCCCGGAGCTGGCGGCGCTCATTGACTGTCCGCAGGATCCGGAGTGGCATCCCGAGGGCGACGTCTGGATCCACACTTGCCACACCCTCGACGCCTTCGCGGCGGCCCGGATCGGAGATCCGTGGGAAGACCTGGTGGTCGGACTCGCCTGCCTGTGTCATGACCTCGGCAAACCCGCGACCACCCGCTTCGCCGACGGACGCTGGCGGTCGCTCGGGCACGAGGACGCCGGCGAGACTCCGACCCGCGCCCTGCTCGCGCGGATGACCTCGCAGCGCGACCTCGTCGACCAGGTAACGCCGCTGGTGCTCCATCACCTCAAGCCGCGGCAGCTGTTCAGCGCTCGAGCGGGCGATGCGGCGGTTCGCCGGTTGGCACGCAAGGTCGGTCGCATCGACCGCCTCGTGCGGGTCGCGCGCGCCGACGCCGGTGGGCGTCCGCCGCTGCCGATCGACGACGATGAGGCTGGTCGCTGGCTGCTCGCGCAGGCCGAGCGGCTGCAGGTCGCCGCCGCCGCGCCACGCCCCTTGGTCATGGGTCGCCACCTGGTCGCTCACGGCATGACTCCGGGACCCAGTTTCGGACCTCTTCTGGATCGCTGCTACCGGGCCCAGCTCGACGGCCGTTTCGAAGATCTCGAGGGCGGTTTGGCCTACCTCGAGCGACTGCCGGCGCGCGGTGCGGGCGCCAGCGATCGGGCGAACGAAACAAAGCTGGGTCCCGATCCGTCTCCGGATCACGGCAACAGGCCGGCGCCCGCTAGCCCGGACCGAAGACGTTGACTCGAGCCGGCGGCACACCGCCCGATCCCCCGCAGAACCCCGACGATGAGCGACCCCCAGATCAGCGACGTCCAGTCGCGACCAGCGGCCCAGCAGATTCCGAGTTGGTGCGGGCTTTCGCCGCCGGCGACACCGCGGCCTTCGAGCGTCTGGTCGAACGCTACGAGCAGCCGATTCGCAGGCTCGCCTTCGGCTTCGTCCGCGATCACGCGCTGGCCGAGGACATTGCGCAGGAGACCTTCGTCCGGGCCTTTCGGCGCATTCGGTCGTTGGCCGAGCCTTCTTCGTTTCGAAGCTGGCTGTTCAGCATCGCGCTCAATGGCTCCCGAGACGAGCTGCGGCGCCGCGCCAAGTTCGCGGCGGTCGACGATCTCGACTCAGCGCTGCGGGATTTTCGTGGCGCGATGTCGGGAGAACGCCGGCTGGAATCGCGAGAAGCGGGTCGCTGGCTCGCGCGACTCATCGCCGAGCTGCCCGAGCGCCAGCGCGAGCCGCTGTTGCTCAAGGAAGCCTCCGGCATGACCTACGCCGAGATCGCCGTTCAGCTTGGAGTGCCGATGGGCACGGTCCAGATTCGAATCCACCGCGCTCGGCTGAAGCTGCGGCAGCAGCTCACCGAGCTCGGACTCGG
>JAQBHE010000345.1:0-5544 GCA_032128015.1 Holophagae bacterium | reverse complement strand
TCAGCAGCCGGCGCGGCACCGGCGGCGCTCGCTTCGTTCGAGTGCCTGAGACTCGAGGTGCCTGAGATCAGCAGCCGGCGCGGCACCGGCGGCGCTCGCTTCGTTCGAGTGCCTGAGACTCGAGGTGCCGGAGATCAGCAGCCGGCGCGGCACCGGCGGCGCTCGCTTTTCGCTCCAACGCCGTTGAGATCGCGCGGATTCCTCCGCAGGCGAACGGTCGGCCGCGCGGCTAGCCGCCGCTTGGGCGGGGGTCACCGGCTCGCGCGACGGCCGCGGACTGGCTTGCCGCCCTGATCCTTGATCTTCTGGGCGCGCTGGGCGAGCAACTCGAGCGCCTGCTCGAGCCCGAGGGTCGCCGGATCGCGGCCCTTCGGCAGCGAAGCGTTGACCGTGCCGTCGGTCACGTACGGACCGAACCGTCCCTCGCGCAGCGAGATCGGCGACCCGCTCTCCGGGTGGGCCCCGATCTCGCGCAGCGCCGCACTGCTGGTTCGCCGCCCTTTCTTGGGCTGCTTGAAGACCTCCAGCGCCTGCTCGAGGGTGATGGTCTCGAGCTCCTCGTGACTGGCGAGCGATCGGCTGTCGGTGCCGCGCTTCAAGTACGGGCCGAAGCGGCCGTCTTGAGCAGTGATCGTCTCGCCGGTCTCGGGATCAACGCCGATCTCGCGAGGGTACGAGAGCAGCTTGAGCGCCTGCTCGAGGTCGAGCGTGTCGCGGCTCATCGACGGCCACAGGCTCGCCATCTTCGGCTTGCCTCCACGCTTGGTCTTGCCCGCAGCGTCGGTGACCGGGTCGCCGAGTTGGACGTAGTCGCCGAAGCGGCCGGTCTTGGCGTAGACCGGAGCCCCGGTCGAAGGCTCGTTGCCCAACACTCGGTCCTCGCCCTGGCCTTGCTCGAACAACTCGAGCGCCGCTGGGATCGTCAGCTCGTCGGGAGGGATGTCGTCGCGAATCGTCACCCGGCTCTCGGAGCCGGCGACCTGGAGATAGGGTCCGTAGCGGCCCACCCGCACCACCACTTCGCGGCCCCCTTCGTCCTCGCCGAGGGCGATCGTGCACACCTGGCGCGCGTCGATCGCCTCCCAGCCGGAGCCGATCAGCTCCTTGAGCCCGGGATCGCCGCTGTCGCCGTCGGAGCCGAAATAGAAGCGCGCCAACCACGGCTCGGCCTCGCGCTCGCCGTTGGCAATCTGATCGAGGTCGCCCTCCATCCGAGCGGTGAAGTCGAAGTCGACGATCGCCGACAGGTGGTTCTCCAACAGCTGCGTGACCGCGAAGGCGGTGAAGGTCGGGATCAACGCCGAGCCGCGATTCCACACGTAGCCGCGGTCCTGGATCGTCTGCAGGATCGAGGCGTAGGTCGAAGGGCGCCCAATCTCCCGTTCCTCGAGCTCGCGCACCAGCGTCGCCTCGGTGAACCGTGCCGGCGGCTGGGTTTGGTGGTCCGACGGCGTCAACTCGACCGAGGTCAGCCGATCCTTCTCCGCCAGCGCTGGCAGCACCTTCTCCTGGTCCTCGAGCTCGGCCTCGGGATCGTCGGAGCCTTCGACGTAGGCGCGTAGGAACCCCGGGAAACGGATCACCTTGCCGCTGGCGGCAAAGCCGGCGATCCGGCCGTCGGCGGTTGCGGCCTCGATTTTCACGCTGGTCGTCGTCCCCTCGGCATCGCGCATCTGGCAGGCCATGGTTCGCTTCCAGATCAGCTCGTACAACCGCAGCGCGTCGGCATCGAGCTCGGCTGAGACATCGACCGGCTTGCGGAAGCGCTGGCCGGCGGGCCGGATCGCCTCGTGCGCTTCCTGGGCGGTCTTGGACTTGCTGCTGAAGGTGCGTGTTTTCGCGGGCAGGTACTCCGATCCGTAGAGATCCTCGATCATCGAGCGGGCAGCCTCGATTGCCTGCGCGGACAGCTGCACCGAGTCGGTGCGCATGTACGTGATGTAACCGTTCTCGTACAGACCCTGCGCGACCCGCATCGTCCGCTGCGCCGTGAACCGGAGCTTGCGGCCGGCCTCTTGTTGGAGCGTCGAAGTGATGAACGGCGGGTACGGCCTGCGGGTGTAGGGCTTGTCGGTGACCTGGGAGACCTCGAAGACGCTGGCTCCGAGCGCCGCTTCGAGCTCCCCGGCCGCCGCCTCGTCGAGCACCACGACCTCGGCTCCGGGGCGCAGCTGGCCGGTGGCGTCGTCGAAGTCGCGACCGCTGGCGATCCGCCGCCCGGCGAGCTCGACCATGCGGGCGTCGAAGACGCGGCCGCCGGTCGTTGGCTCGAGGCGAGCCGCGAGATCCCAGTAGCGGGCGCTGCGAAACGCCATCCGCGCGCGCTCGCGCTCGACCACCAACCGCGTCGCCACCGATTGCACCCTTCCGGCCGACAGCTTCGGGCGCACCTTTTTCCACAGCACCGGCGACACTTCGTAGCCATAGAGACGGTCGAGGACGCGGCGCGCCTCTTGGGCGCTGACCAGGCGCTGATCGATCGCTCGGGTGTTGGTGACCGCCTGGGCGATCGCCGACTGGGTGATCTCACCGAACACCATGCGTTTGACCGGCACCTTGGGACGCAGGACCTCGTACAGATGCCAGGCGATCGCCTCACCCTCGCGGTCTTCGTCCGTCGCGAGGTACAGCTCGTCGGCTTTCGCCAGCGCTTTCTTGAGCTTGGCCACCTGGGTCTTCTTGGTCGGCGGCACGACATAGAGCGGCTTGAAGCCGCGGTCGACGTCGACGCCGATCCTGGCCCATGGCTCCTTCTTGTGCTTCGCCGGGATCTCGGCGGCGGTGCTCGGCAGGTCGCGGACGTGGCCGATCGACGACTCGACCTCGAATCCTGCGCCGAGGTATTTTGAGATCGTCCGGGCTTTCGCCGGCGACTCCACGATGACCAATGCACGACCCATAGGGGGCCCACCATAGACGAAGCCGGTCGGCGCTTGTCAAGGAGAGGGCGAGCTGGAGGGCACGCGCCAGGCCCGCGTGCCCTCCAGCTCGTTGGCAGTCTTGGACCTGGAACGAGAGGTGAGCTGTGAGGTGACGGCTGGTCCAAGACTGCTGCTCTCGCTCCGCCGCCTGCGCTCTTGAGCCATCCACCCCTCGTTGGCAGTCTTGGACCTGAAACGAGCGGGGGGTTGTGGCTCGATGTCTGGTCCAAGACTGCTGCTCTCGCCAGGCCGCACGCGCTGGTGGCTAAGATCGAGCGATGAGCGCCCCAATCCAGATCATCGGCGGCGGCCTCGCGGGCAGTGAGTGCGCGTATCAGCTCGCCCGGCGCGGGGTGCCGGTGGAGCTGTGGGAGATGAGGCCCGAGCGTTCGACCGAGGCCCATCACAGCGCCGACCTCGGCGAGCTGGTGTGCAGCAACTCGCTGCGCAGCGACGACCCCCACCACGCCGCCGGGCTGCTGAAACGCGAGATGGAGGCCTTCGGGTCGCTGATCATCGCCGCCGCGCGCCGCACCGCGGTCCCCGCCGGCAGCGCCCTGGCGGTCGACCGGGTGCGCTTCGCGGCGGCCATCACCGCCACGCTCGAAGCCGAGCCCGGAGTGCGCATCCGTCGGCAAGAAGTCACTCAGATCCCCGATGGCAGCGTCGTCCTTGCCACCGGGCCGCTGACCTCGCCGGCGCTGTCGCGCGAGCTCGGCGCCCTGCTCGGCGGCGAGCACCTCTACTTCTACGACGCAATCGCCCCGATCGTCGACGCCGAGAGCCTGGACGTCGACAAGATGTTCCGCGCCTCGCGCTGGGACAAAGGCGGCGACGACTACCTCAATTCGCCGCTAGAGCGCGACCAGTACCTGTCATTTCATAGCGCCCTGGTGACGGCGCAGGTGATCGAGCTGCGCGAGTTCGAGCGCGCGCTGTTCTTCGAGGGCTGCCTGCCGATCGAAGAGCTGGCCCGGCGCGGCGTCGACACCCTGCGCTTCGGGCCGATGAAACCGGTCGGCCTGCGCACCCCCGACGGCCGGCGCCCGTGGGCGGTGGTTCAGCTCCGCCAGGAAAACCTCGCCCAGAGTCACTACAACCTCGTCGGCTTCCAGTCGCGGATGACCTGGCCCGAGCAACAGCGGGTGCTGCGCACCTTGCCTGGACTGGAAGCGGCGCGCTTCGTCCGCTACGGCCAGATCCACCGCAATACCTTCGTCAACGCCCCCCTCCACCTCGACGCCGGTTACCGCTTGAAGCGAGCGCCGCGCATTCGGCTCGCCGGCCAAATCACCGGGGTCGAGGGCTACCTCGAGTCGGCGGCCACCGGCCTGCTGTGCGCGCTCTATCAGATCCTGGACACGGCGGGCGATTTCGGTCCGCTGCCGACGACCACCGCGCTCGGAGCGCTCGCGCGTCACCTGACCGAGTCCTCGCCCGAGGGATTCCAGCCGGCGAACATCAATTACGGACTGTTCGAGCCGCTCTCGGATCCGATCCCCAAGAAGCAGCGCCGCGCCGCCTTCGTCGAGCGCGCCGAGCGCGCGCTCGACAGCTGGCGGCGCCAACATCCGGCGATCGAGCAGCTCGCTTCGGCCAGCCCGCCGGCCGCGGTCGCCGGGGCCTGAAGGTCGCCGCATTGCCAGCAACTCCGGACGACCGGTCGATCCAGGTCCTGGTCGCGGAGTTCCTCGCCCACCTCGAGCTCGCCCGCAACCTCTCCGCGCACACCTTGCGCGCCTACCAAGCCGACCTCGATCGCTTCACCACCTTCCTGGGGAGCTCGCCCTTGGGGCCGCCGCCGGTGCTGGTGACGCAGATCGACCCGCCGGCGGTGCGGTCATTCCTCGCCGCGCTGAACCGTGACGGCCTCGGTCGCAAGAGCCAGGCGCGAGCGCTGTCGACGGTCCGGGGGCTGTTGCGTCATGCGGTGCGTCAAGGATGGATCGTCGCGAACCCAGCCCAGGGAATTCCGGCACCGAAGGCGCCGCAGCGATTGCCGAGGCACTTGCGACCCGGCGAGATCGAGGACTTGCTCGAAGCCCCGGCACAGCGCACCGGGCCCCTCGCCGAGCGCGATACTGCACTGCTCGAGCTGCTCTATGCCACGGGCCTGCGGGTCGGCGAGCTAGTGTCGCTCGACTGGTCCGACCTCGACCTCGGAGGCCGGGTGCTACGGGTGGTCGGCAAGGGCGGAAAGGAGCGCATGGTGCCGTTCGGCGAGCCCGCTCGGGACTCCCTGCGCTCGTGGCTGCGGAGCTGGTCGGAGGTACGCCGGGGCGTCGACGACGCCGAGCCGGTGTTCCTGAACTACCAGGGCGGCCGCCTGAGCGCGCGCTCGGTCCGACGGGTGCTCAACCGCGCGGTCGAAGAGGCGGCGCTGGCCGCCGGCGTCCACCCTCACACTCTGCGCCATTCATTCGCCACCCATCTGCTCGAGCAGGGCGCCGACTTGCGAGCGATCCAGGAGCTCCTCGGTCACTCGTCGCTCGCGACCACCCAGCGCTACACCCATCTCGACGTCGACCGCTTGCTCGGGGTCTATCGGCAGAGCCATCCACGCTCACGACGCGCCCGTTGAGCCCGTGAGCCCGAGCGAAGCCAATCGTTCGAGTACAATCGC
>JAQBHE010000344.1:0-4664 GCA_032128015.1 Holophagae bacterium | reverse complement strand
CTGCCGGGCAAGGAGAAACGCTTCTTCTGGCAGCTCTTGGGCAAAGCCGATCCCAACGATTGGCGCCTGGTGAAGCACAACGCGACCGGCCTGCGTTACCCACCGCTGGCGACCAAGAACCACGCCCGTACCGGCACTCGGGAGCGCGTGCTCGAGGTGGCGGAGAAGCATCCGCTCGAGATCGAGCTCGATGCCCTGGTGACCAAGGTGCTCTTCGACGGTAAACGTGCCATCGGCGTCGAGTACCTGAAGGGCGCCAAACTCTACCGCGCCAGTTGGGACCCGAGCTCCGAGCCGGGGATCCCCAAACAGGCCTTCGCCTCGAGCGAAGTCATCCTTGCCGGCGGCGCCTTCAATACTCCGCAGCTCCTGATGCTGTCGGGTATCGGACCCCGCGAGGAGCTCGAGCGCCACGGCATCGAAGTGAAAGTGGATCTCCCGGGCGTCGGCCGCAACCTCCAGGATCGCTACGAGGTCGGCGTGATCAACCGCATGACCGACGCCTGGAAGGTCTTGAAGGACGCCAAGTTCGCGAAGGGCGACCCGCAATACCAAGAGTGGAGCCAGCACAAGGGCGTCTACACCACCAACGGAGCGGTGCTGGCGGTGATCATGCGCTCGTTCGCCGAGCGCCCGTTGCCGGATCTCTTTGTGTTCGCGCTGCTAGGCTTTTTCCGCGGCTATTTCCCGAGCTATTCGTCGCTCTTCGCGAGGAATCTCAACTACCTCACCTGGGCCATCCTCAAGGCTCACACCAACAACACGGCAGGCTACGTGAGCTTGCGCTCGGCCGATCCGCGCGACACGCCCTACGTCAACTTCAAGTACTTCGAGGAGGGCAACGACGAGAACGGAGACGACCTCCGTTCGGTGGTCGCTGGAATCAAGTTCGTGCGCGAGATGACCAAACCCCTGATTGATCAGGGCCTCATCGCCGCCGAAGAGGCGCCGGGGCCGCAACACAAGACCGACGAAGAGCTCGCCACCTGGGTCAAGGATCGGGCCTGGGGCCACCACGCCTCGTGCACTTGCGCCATCGGGCCGCGGGACCGCAACGGCGTCGTCAATGGTGATTTCGAGGTCCACGGCACCGAGAACCTTCGCATCGTCGATGCCTCGATCTTCCCCAAGATCCCGGGCTTCTTCATCGTCTCATCGGTCTACACGATCGGCGAAAAGGCGGCCGACGTGATTCTGGCTAAGGCCAAGGCGCTAGGGAAATGACCTGAGCCCGACGGCTCAGAGCCTGGGCCCAATCGCAATCGGTTCCGTCGCCTCGTCGAACTGCACGAGGGCCAAGTTGCGGTAGCCGAGCAGTTCCGGGGACGCCTGGAGCGCGATCTCTTGCGCGTCGCTTAGCGATGCGACCTGCTGTTCGCGGATGAGGAAAAACCGGCGCGATGGCTCGAACGCGAGGCCCGCAGCCTCGGGATGATGCCCAGCCGCTAGAAGCCTCTCCGCGTCTTCGTCACTGATCACCCAAGCTCGGCGGGTCAAGGTCAAGAGGCGGGCGAGTCGGTGCCAGGCGCCGGCGGCATGACCGAGTTGGCGCAACTCCCAGCGCCGCACCGCTGCTTGCGACCGCGCTGCTCGAGCGCGCGCCGTCAGGACCTCGATTTGTCGCGTCACCCAAGATCCTCCAGGTGCCGAACCAGTCGGGCAACTCGATCCCGCGCGCGGGTCGGGTCGGGCATCTCCGGCAACCGCTTCATCAACGACAGCACGCTGAGGTTGCCGAGGACGGCGTCCTTTTGCCCACGCTCGAGGGCGCGAAAGCCTGCACCGAGCTCGTCGAGGTCGGTGGCGCCCGAAGTCAACAGGAGCCCCAAAGCCACGAGCAGGTCACGTTCTCCCTTCAAGCCGCCGCGCTCGGTGAGCAGCTTCTCGAGCGCGAGCCCCGCTGGGCGGGGGAGCGGCACGCGTAGATTGAGAAGCTCCAGCGTCGAACCCTCCTCGAGCAGGGATAGGAGCCCGAAGACCAAGAGGGGAAGGCGGTCGTCCTCGAAGACGTAGGTCTCGGCGGTGACTGTCAGGGCGGCGTCGCGGCCGATGAAGTTCACTTCCAGGAGATTCGCAGAGCGGGGTATCCAGACCGAGGGCTCATCGCTAGAAGGCGAGTAGTCCCTCAGCAGCTCGAGCGCGGCTTTGACCTCGCCGTGCCGCTCGACCGGAACGACCAGATCGACGTCTTGCGAAACCACGAGGGTCGCAGCAGCCTCGGGCTCGAGCAAGTTGGGCACCTGTGAACCTCCTACCAGCACGCCCTTGACATCCAGGACCGGCTGTACGGCGCGCAGGGAGCCGAGGAGCCGTTCGCGAAAGAGCATCACCAGAAGTATAGGCAGGCGATCACGACGTGCCAAGGAACACCGCCCACGACGGTGTGGCGAGCTTTCGTCGATGGCCTGCAAGGGTCCGCCAAAGTGCGGGGCTGTTTCGCCAGACCGTCACGGGAGTGCAGTGCCCTGAGCTCGCTCTGAGCCGGTGTCGCGACTCATCTTGACGAACATTGGACGCGTCCACCGGTCCAGGCACCCCTTCCCTTCCTCAGCCAACCAAGCTCGGTCGGCCTTTTCACCCGGAGATGAAAGCGTTCTTGTCCAGCAGCCGTGCGAACACCGTGGCGACGAAGGCGTCGCCGCCATCGACGTGAACGTTGTGGCCGCTCTCGGCGAGTACGTCGAGTGTCGCCGACGGAAAGTGCTCGCGGGCTGCTTCGATATCGCTCGAGCTAAGGTAGGCGGAGCGGCCGCCGGCGATGAAATGGGTCGGACCCGGGTAGCGGTCGCCGGGGCGCAGCGGCGATCGTGCGATGTCGTCAAAGCCAGCGCGCAAACCGGCGAGGTTCGCCTGCCACCGGAAACCGTCGTTGCAGCGTTCCAGGTTGGTGAGCAGGAACTGCCGCGTCGGATCATCGGGAATCGACTCCCGCAGTCGATCGTCGACCTCGGAGCGGCGGCTCAGCCCGGCGAGGTCAACCGATAGCAGAGCGTCGAGGAGTGAGGGGTCGCGGCGATACTGCTTGGGTGCGATATCGAGCACGTACAGTCGCTCGATACGATCGGGTGCGACACAGGCGACCCGCATCGCCACCTTGCCGCCCAGGCTGTGACCCATCAAGGTGAGGCGCTCGAGCTCGAGCTCGTCCAGCAGCTCGACGACATCGCCGGCCAGCGCCTGGTAGCTGCAGTCGGGATCGTGGGGCGAGGCGCCATGGTTGCGCAAATCGACCGCGACCACCGCGAAGCGGTCGGCGAGGCGGCGGCCGGCGGTCGCCCAGTTGCGGGACGAGCCGTAGAGACCGTGGAGGACGACCAGCGCCGGACGGCCGCCGCCGCCCAGATCGCGATGCGCGAGCTTCACGCCACCGGTACCTTGCCCGCGCTCTCGACGACCCGGGCTTACTCGAGGTGACCGTAGGCCCTGAGGGTCAGGAACTCCTCGAAGGTATCGGCGAGCACCAGCTGGTCGAGCAGCTCGGCGGCCTCCCCGAAACGCTCCGCCGCAGCGCCCCCGAGCGCCGCCAGCTCCTCGTCACGCACTCGCCGGTAGAGTGCCTTATCGACCGTCGAGCCGTCGGGAAGTCGAGAGCCCCGGCGTACCCATTGCCAGAGCTGGGCACGGGCAATCTCCGCGGTGGCCGCGTCCTCCATCAGATTGTTGATCGCCGCCGCGCCGTTGCCGTTCAGCCACGAGTTCAAGTACTGGATGCCGACGCTGACGTTGTTGCGAAGGCCGTGTTCGGTGAGGGTGCCGCCGGGAACCCGCAGGTCGATGATCTGGTCGGCTGAAACCACGACATCTTCGCGCAGCCGCTGCTTCTGGTGCGGCTGACCACCCAACCGCTGCTCGAAGACCTCGATGCACAGCGGCACCAGGTCGGGATGAGCGACCCAGCTGCCGTCGAAGCCATCGCTGGCTTCGCGCTCCTTGTCCTCGCGGACCTTCTCCATCGCTAGCTTGTTGACCGTGGCGTCACGACGACTGGGGATGAACGCCGCCATGCCGCCGATCGCGTGGGCGCCGCGACGGTGACAGGTGCGCACCAGCAGCTCGGTGTAGGCGCGCATGAACGGCACGGTCATCGTGATCTGTACGCGGTCGGGCAAGTCGAGCTCCGGCAGATGGCTGAACTTCTTGATTGCGCTGAAGATGTAGTCCCAGCGCCCGGCATTGAGACCCGCGGCGTGGTCGCGCAGCTCGTAGAGGATCTCGTCCATCTCGAAAGCGGCCAGGATGGTCTCGATCAACACCGTGGCGCGAATCGTGCCGCGCGGGATCGCGAGCGCGTCTTGGGCTTCGAGGAACACGTCGTTCCACAGCCGCGCCTCGAGATGGCTCTCGATCTTGGGCAGGTAAAAGTAAGGACCGGTGCCGCGGTCGATCAGCTCGTGAGCGTTGTGGAAGAAGTAGAGCCCGAAATCGACCAGCGCGCCGGCCACCGGCTCGCCGTCGATGGTGACGTTCTTCTCGAGGAGGTGCCAGCCTCGCGGCCACACCAGCAGCGTCGCGAGGTTGTCGCCGAGCCGGTACTCCTTGCCCTCCGGGGTCACCAGTTCGATCTCGCGACGCACCGCGTCCATCAGGTTCACCTGACCTTGGACGACATTGTCCCAGGTCGGCGACAGCGAGTCCTCGAGGTCGGCCATGAACACCTTGGCCCC
>JAQBHE010000343.1:0-2630 GCA_032128015.1 Holophagae bacterium | reverse complement strand
ACAGCGCCCCGGGTGTCTCGGTCACGAACCGGCCTGGCTGCTCGCACCGTGGCGCCTGTGTCAGATCGGCGAGGGCCGGCGCCAGCACAGCGACGATCTTTCCCGGCTGGTTCGCTGACGGCGCCGAGACGGGCTCTTGCGCGAAGGCGAGCGCTGCTGCAGCTAGCAGCGTCGCTAGCGCGAGCGTGGTCCGGATGGCTGCCAGCGCAGAGGATGAGAGGGATGAGAGGGATGCGAGGGATGCGGTGGATGTCGTCTTGGCTTGCATGACCTTTTGCCCTCCGGCGTTGTTCCTCGAACCTGCGGATGACGAGCTCGCCGCAAGTGGGGCAAGGAAAGTGCCAGCCGCAGGTCGGCAGATCGGGCCCGAGGAAGACCGTGAAATCAGGTGACCTGGCCCGCAGCCGCGATTCGCGACGTAGCGAGTGCCGCTACGAAACGCGCCCCAAGGGCGTCGGCAGTAGCAGGCGATGCAACCACCGGCCCGAGGTTCGCTCTAGTGGGCCAGGTCCTCGGGTTGGCGGTCCGAGCCGAGGATCCGATGCAGCGTGACGCGGTGGATTCCGAGACTCGCCGCGGCCCGGGTGACGCTGCCGCCGTAAGCCTCGACCGCCGCCTGACAGAGGCGCCTGCGCTCGCGGGCGTAGCTCTCGGCTTGCGATCGGCGCCGGCGGTCCAGGTCGGCGAGCGAACGAGCCTCGCCGCCGAGGCCGAGGGAGAACATGGTCGGCTCGTCTCCGCGCAGATCCCGGGGCAGGTCGGCCAGGCCCAACATGCCTTCGATCGTGGTGACCACCAAACGGTGGACGATGTTCTCGAGCTCGCGAACGTTGCCGGGGAAGGCGTAGCCCTCGAGCCAACGCAGCAGCCCTGCTTCGGCCTCGAGCTCGCGGCCGTAGCGCCGGGAGTACTTGTCGAGGAAGTGTCGAAACAGCGGCTCGATATCGCCTGGTCGCTCGCGCAGCGGCGGCAGATCGATGGCGACGACGTGCAGGCGGTAGTAGAGCGCGGCGCTGAACTGGCCGTCGGCCACCAGCCGCTGGAGGTCGCGGCTGGTGGCAGCCACGACCCGAGTCTCGACGCGGGAAACACCGCGACCGCCGAGTCGGCTGATCTCGCCGAACTGCAGGAAGCGCAGCAGCTTGGACTGGGTGGCTTGCGGCAGCTCGCCGACCTCGTCGAGGAACAGGGTGCCGCCAGAGGCCTGAGCGATCCGTCCCTCGTAGCGTTCGGTGGCACCGGTGAAGGCCCCGCGCTCGTGACCGAAGAGCTCAGACTCGACCAGTCCCTCGGGGATCGCTGCGCAGTTGATGGTGACCAGCGGCGTGTCGCGTCGGCCGCTCGCGGCATGGAGCGCGCGCGCCACCAGGTCCTTGCCCACCCCGGTCTCTCCCCGGATCAACACCAAGGCGTCGCTAGGGGCAATCCGGCGGACGAGATCGAGAGCCTCGAGCAGGCGAGGATCCGAGCCGACGATTCCCCGCGCCGCGGTGTCGGTCCCGAGGAAGTGGGGGAGCGTGGGCTTGGCCTGGGGCAGCAACCGAGCTTGGCGCAATAGCGCGAGGGCGAGGCGACCCGCTGCACCGACCAAGGCCTCGTGATGGTCTTCGAACGAACAGCCGTCGGCGCGCTCGAAGTAGAGTGCGCCGACGGTCTGTTGACCGTGACGCAACGGCATCACGAGCACCGCGGTTCGATCGCGCAGGGCGACGCTGCGAGCGGTCGCGAAGTCGCTTTGGCGAGTGTCGGCGAGTCTCACCGGCTCACCGGTGCTCAGCGCGGCGTGGACGATGTAACGGCTGGGACGGAATTCGCCGAGGGACAGGTTCCGCGATTCGAAGTTGCGGGCCGCGATCAGTTCGGCCTCGTCGGACGGCTCGTGCCAGAACAGGACGTAGCCGCGTTCCGCGCCCACCATCGGCATCACCCCGTCGAGCAGCCCCTCACAAAAGGAGGTGAGCGGGCGCTCGACGAGGTCAGCCAGTTGGCCGAGCGCGGCGCAGGCCCATGAGCGATCCGCGGGCGCGGCGGTCTCGAGCGGCAGAAGGTCATGGCCGACGAGCTGGCGGAGGTCGGCCAGCCTCTGGCGTTCCTGCGCAAAAGCCTGGCGGGCGAGCCGGATCCGTGGAACGGCGGCAGAGGCCTCGATCTCGACCAGGAGGTCGCCGAGCCGGACCAGCGCCGCTTCGGCGGCTTGGGTTTGGCGCTGGACGAGCGCCCGTAGGTCGCCGACCGGGTCGGCGGAGGATGGATCGCTCACGAGTCCCCGTTCTCTGCGGTGTCCGTGATGTGACTTGGGATGGTAGCCCAAACGGGGTCTGGGAGATCTCCAGTGGGCGGCGTGAGCGGCGGGCGACGGCCAGGGAGCGGCGCGTATCTACGCGGTGGCGCGCACCCTCTGGGGCTGGCCGTTGCCCGGCAACACTCGTCCGGGTCTACCCCCGGAGACCGAAGCGGGTGCGGCGCGCTAGGCTCCGCCCGTGCAGCGAGAACTGTCGCCGGTCGAGATCGACCACGGGTTTTATCCGGGAGTGCTCGGTCGGGTGGTCGAGCTCCATGCGCTCTACTACTCGCGGGCCTGGGATCTGGGGATCGAGATGGAATCGGACATGGCGCGCGGTCTCGCCGAG
>JAQBHE010000342.1:0-4313 GCA_032128015.1 Holophagae bacterium | reverse complement strand
GGAGGCTGCTGCCTGTCGATGTCGCGATCAGGCTTTGGCAGCGGCTTTGGAAGGGGTTTGCTCATCTTCTTCCTCCTCTTCGCGGAAGTTCAGGATTCGCGTCTGGCTCCAACCCAGTTCGCGACCCTTCTTTGAGGCATTCGCCACGTAGGTATATAGGACGACGGCATCGACGCCGCTCGGGACAACGAAATCGCAGTCGAGACATTCCTTCTCACCGGGCTCGACCTCAGCCATGCCGGCGTTAAAGGACCATTCTCTCGAGGCGATGACCGGCCATGGGATCTCGTGCTCCCCATCGGCTACGGGATCCTCGCCACGTCTGATCCCTTCGGCCAAGGAACCAGAGTCGAGGTCGGCCCACTGAAGACGCGTGCGCGCCGAGCGGAGTTCGAGTAGGACCTTGCCCGTGTTGCCAATCTCGACCTGGACGTGTAACCAGGTCTGTCCGGTATCGAGGCGCTCCCGGTGAAGGATGTGAGCCACCGTCGCGGTTGGAAACCGCTGACGTTGGCTCACAAACAGCATGTATGTCCAAGCGCCCCCAAGACCGAGAGCCAGAGTGGTCGCTAGCGCCTGAATGCCCCGGCGATCTGCTCGAAAGACTCAAAGCTCATGCGTAATCATCCCTGAGATCGTTCGTTCCGGCCCGCGCCAGCTGGCGCGCTCTCGGCCTTTCCGTGCTGCGCAGCGGTCCCGTTCCGTTCTGCCGACGCTATCGCGATCGCATCACTCCATGCCATCACCGACGTCCCAACCACCCCCGCCACCAGAAGAACACCAACACCGAAACCGCCACCGAAGCCATCACCCCAAGCAACCCAAAGTACCCGTACTTCAACCCAAGCTCCGGGATGTACTCGAAATTCATCCCATAGACCCCAGCCATGAACCCCAGTGGCACGAACACCACGGTGACGATGGTCAGAGTCTGCATGATCTGGTTCAACCGGTGCGCGGACAACGACAGGTAGCCGTTCATCAGATCGTCGGTCAGCTCGTAGTACAGCCGCGCCAGGCTCAGCTGGCGTTCTTGCTGCTCGTGGACGTCAACCAGCTCGTGGTCCAACCCCACGAGCCCCGGGGCGTCGCTCGACCGCGCCTGCGCGAACAGCTGGGCGTGGTACTGGAGGATCCGTAGCAGCTGCTTCAGGTCCGCCTTCTGGCGCACCAGCTCGGCGAGTAGCTTGTCACTGGGCCGCTCCAACATCTCGGCTTCCATGCGGGCTAGCCGGGACTCGGTGTCGAGGAGGATCGGAAGGAAGCGATCGGCGAGCACGCGGCACAGACGCAGCGCGAGCGCGCCCCGAGAGATGGTGGCCGGGAGCGCGCCGGTCTTCAGCTCCTCGAACACCTTCTCGGTCGAAAGCGACCGCGCGCTGCTGCGGGTGACCAGGAAGCGGTCGCCGAAAAAGACCGCAAGCTGGATGGTCTTGAGGTCGAGGCTGGCGGACTCGGCGTCGAGACCCTTGAGCAGGAGGAACGTCTTGTTGGGGAAGACCTCGACCTTCGGTGGATGGCGGTCGCGCTGGGCGTCTGCGACCGCGAGCGGATGGAGTCCGAAGGCATCGATCAGGAGTTTGCGCTCGTCGTCGGCCGGCTCGTCCAGGAGCACCACCCAGATCTGCGCGGTGCTCGACCGTCGCCAGCGCTCGATCAGCTCGGCGCCCCCTTCCTCTACCGGGGCCTGCTCGTTCTCGCAAAGAAGAGCGCGGATCATCTATGTTGGTTCCTCTCCCATTCCCCCGTCGTGCCCCATCAAGCCAGCCGCACCCACTCGAAATCCCCGGGCTTGTGATCGATCTTGGTGGTCGCCGGTGCGATCCACCCGGCATAGCGACCCCGCTCCAGACACGGCACCATCAGTCCCTCGATGTGACGCCGATCGTCGTCATCCGGCAGCCACTCCGAGCGACCCGCCTGCCAGGTCTCCTCGTCCATGACCTTGCCATCGGGCGATACCGCCAGATCCTTGAACTCGCCGATCTGGCGATGAAACGCAACGTGCGGCAGCTTGATCTCGAACTCGATCCCGCGCTCGGCGAGGCTCTTGTTCCAGCGCACGAGACCGAGGCTGCAGTCGCCGATGAAGTCGTCGCGGAGCCTCGCGTTGAGCGCCGCCAGGGCCGGCCGCTCGACCACCGCGAATGCGACGCCATCGTGCTCGAGCACCGGGTAGGTCGCGGTCTCGAGACGGTGGTCGTCGTCGATCGCGGTCTCCTGGAAGCGGCCCTTGACCCCGGCGGTGAAGAAGTTCGCGGCGTTGGTCGACAGCTCGCCACCGAACAGGTCGAGAGTGAGCGAGTAGTGGAGGTTGACCTTCTTCTGGATCGCCGGCAGGTCGATCACCCCGAGCGCGCGCACCGCCTCGATGTCGTGGGGATCCGAGATCCCGGCCTCGACCATCGCGTCAGCGGTGCGCTCGACGATCCGCCGCACCCCGTTCTCGCCGACGAACATGTGGAACGCCTCCTCGGTGAGCATGAACCGGCAGGTGCGCGACAGCGGATCGAAGCCGGACTGGGCGAGCGCCTCGAGCTGCATCCGGCCGTCACGGTCGGTGAAGAACGTGAATAGGAAGAACGACAGCCAGTCGGGGGTGCGCTCGTTGAACGCGCCGAGCATCCGCGGCGCGTCGCTCGAGCCGGAGCGCCGGCGCAACAGCTCGTCCGCCTCGTCGCGGCCGTCGCGACCGAAGTACTTCTGGAGCAGGTAGACCATCGCCCACAGGTGACGGCCTTCCTCGACGTTGACCTGAAACAGGTTGCGCAGGTCGTACAACGACGGCGCGGTCTGACCAAGGTGGCGCTGCTGCTCGACCGACGCCGGCTCGGTGTCGCCCTGGATCACGATCAGCCGGCGTAGCATCGACCGGTTCTCGCCGGGGATCTCCTGCCACGCCGGCTCGCCGCGGTGCTCGCCGAACGGGATCTCGCGGTTTGGGCCCTGGGGGGCGAGCAGGATCCCCCACCGGTACTCGGGCATCTTCACGTAGTCGAACACCGCCCAGTCCTGGCCGTCCTTGGCCTCGACACCGATCGCGGTGCGCAGGTAAACGTCGGCGGCCTGGAAGCCCTCGGGCCCCATGTCCATCCACCAGTCGAGGTAGCCGGGGTGCCAGCGCTCGAGCGCCTTCTTGACCCGCGGGTCGGCGCCGAGCCCAACGTTGTTCGGGATCAGGGTGTCGTAATCGACCTTCGCATCCATCGCCAGCTCCCGCGCGAGATCACAGTCAGAGTCAATTCACAGTCTGGGTCACAGCCGCCCGGTATCCAGCGTCGGCCGCACCCCCGAGCCGTAGCGGCGCAGGGCGCCCGCCTCGCCGGTCGCGGACGGCCGCTGGAAGATCCAGTTCTGCCACGCGCTCAACCGACCGAAGATCTTGGTCTCGACGGTCTCGGGGCCGGCGAAGCGCAGGTTGGCCTCGAGCCCGGTGAGCGCGTCCCCCGAGAAGCTCGCGCGCTCTTCGATCGCGATCCTTGTCTCGTCGTCCCAGTCGACCTCGTCGAGCGCCGCGGTCACGAGGCCGGTGGCGGCCGCCTCCCCCGCTTCGAGGTCGCGATCGACCAACGATCGAGCTCGTTCGAGGGCCGCGGGGTCACCGAGGAATCGGGTCTCGAGACGGGTGAGTCCATTCGCCATCGGCAGCGGTCCGAAGTTCATCGCCGACAACCGGACACAGGCTCCAGAGGGCCCAGAGGCTCCAGAGGGCCCAGAGCCTCCGGACTCGGCGCGCGCGTAGCATTGATCGGCGGCAAACAGCAGCTCAGCGAGGCTGCCGGCGAAGCAGCTCTCGGAGTCGACCAGCGCGAACACCGTCCGCGACCCGACCTCGAGACGCTTGAGCGTGCGCTTCCACAGCCCGACGATTTCGCGCACCAGCCAGTGGCCCGCGTGCTTGGCGAGGAACGCATCAAATGCAGCGACCGCCGAGAGCGAGCCCTCGCTGCGGATCACCAGCAAGCCGACCGCGGGCGCTTCGAAGCGCAGGTGGAGCAAAGCGTCCTCGAGCTCGCGAGCAATCGCGAGCGTCCAGAAGCCGCTGCCGATCGCAGACGGATCCTCGGGCGGCACCGTCTTGGGGCCCAGAACCGTGATCATTCCGACTCCGCGCTCGGCATTCCAGTCGACGCGCAGCCGTGAGTAGCGGAGCGACGATTCGCCGAGCTCGCGCTCGAGCGGCTCGAGCACGAGACCGCGGGCATCCGCCGGCCGATCGCTCTCGGCCGCAAGCGAGCGCGCCCGTTCGGTGACTGCGTCACCGAAGCGCGAAAGCGGCACCAGTTCGTCGACCAGCCCCCATTCGAGTGCCC
>JAQBHE010000341.1:0-14204 GCA_032128015.1 Holophagae bacterium | reverse complement strand
GGCTGGCCGCGTGGGCGGCGCTGAACAGCCGCTCGCACAGCAAGGTGTGGGGATCCATCGAGCCGCCCACGTCCACCAGCAACAGCAGCTTGATTCGGTTGCGCCGCGGCGGCACGAACGCCAGCTCGATCTCGCCGCCGTTGCGCGCGCTCTTGTCGATGGTCAGGTCGATGTCGAGCTCTTCCGGTCCCTCTTGCTTGTCGAGACGCTTGAGCCGGCGCAGCGCCAGGCCGATCTGCCGGGTGTCGAGGATGCGGTCCGAGCGCAGGTTGCGAAAGCGACGCGAGCCCGCGACCTGCACCGCGCTGCGACCGCCGCCGCCGCCACCCACCCGAATGCCGGTGGGATGCTCGCCGCCGTGCCCGAAGGGCGAAGTCCCCCCGGTGCCGATGAAGCGGTTGCCGCCGTCGTGCCGTTCGTCCTGCTCGGCGAGCAGTTCGCGGAAACGGTCGCGCAGCTGTTCGAGATCGAGCGCCTCGAGCTTGGCGCGGTCCTCGTCGCTGATCTCCGGCAGGACTGGCTCGGCGAGCCAGGAGAGCAGCTCCTCGGTGATGTCGAATTGCCCCTCGATGTCCATGAAGAACGTCGCGAAGGCGCGGTCGTAGGTGTCGTAGTCGGTCTCGCGCTTGACCAGCAGGCAGCGGGCCAGGTGGTAGAAGACGTTGAGGTCGGCGCGGCCGTGGCCCTCGGCCAGGGCCCGCACCAGCGACAACCACTCGGTGATCGTCACCTTCAGGCCGTAGCCGCGAAGGTGGTAGAAGAAATCGACGAACATCGCGCTACTCTCTCTTCGCTGTTCTCAACTTCGCTGCTCTCGGTCCGCTCTCGCGATCGCCTTCGCCCCGGGGTTCTCCAGCCGTCGCCCGGCGATCAGTTGATCCGGCCGCGGCGGTGCGCTGCCAGCGCCGCTTCGACGTCGTTCTCCCGCTTCATCAGCACCCCGAGGAACGGCAGCTCCTGCTCGATCGCGCCGGTCGACACGCCGCCCCGACGGAGCGCTGCGATCCAATCGATCAGCTCGCTGGTCGACGGGCGCTTGCGCACCTCGGGTAGGTCACGCAGCCAGTAGAAGCGCAGCAGCACCTGGTGCAGAAGCTCGTCCTCGACATCGGGGTGATGCACCCGGACGATGTCGGTCATCGTCGCCTTGTCGGGGAAGGCGATGTAGTGGAAGACGCAGTGGCGCAGGAAGGCGTCGGGGAGCTCTTTCTCGTTGTTCGAGGTGATCACCACCACCGGACGGTGGCTGGCGACGACCTTCTCGCCGGTCTCGCTGATCGCGAAAGTCATCCGGTCGAGCTCGTGCAGGAGGTCGTTCGGAAACTCCATATCCGCCTTGTCGATCTCGTCGATCAGGAGCACCACGCGCTGTTCGGCGCGCAACGAACTGCCCAGCGGACCGAGTTTGATGTAGCGAGCGATGTCGCGGATGTCCGAGTCGCCAAAGCGGGCGTCGTTGAGACGCTGCACGGTGTCGTAGACGTAGAGCCCCTCTTGGGCCTTGGTCGTCGACTTGATATGCCAGGTGAGCAGCTCCATCACCAGGTTCTCGGCGATCGCTTCGGCGAGCACAGTCTTGCCGGTCCCTGGTTCGCCGCGGATCAGCAACGGCTTCTCGAGCGCGATCGACACATTCACCGCGTCGCGCAGCTCGGGAGTGACCAGGTAGGTCTCGGTACCGGTGAAGCGATGAAATGACATGGACGGTCCCTCGTGACAGCGACCGGCCGGTCGCCGATCGGGAAGGGTGAGAGGATGTGTGAGGACGTATTCCCAGGAAGTGTTGCCAGGAAGTGTTGCCAAGAAGTGCTGGCCGGCGAGACTGCCGAGCCTCTGGAACCTGCCGAGTTTTCGCGCTGGTTGAGTCCGAGTATTCGAGGTCGGGCGACGAGCCCGCGTCGGTCCGCGGGCGGCGGGCAGCCAGCCAAAGGTCGGCGGAGTGTAGCATGCGTGTTAGCATCTCCGGGTGTGGCTCGGATCCCCCCGGTTGGCATCCTGGGCGTTCGGCCTGGCGGCTCTGGCAGCGATCGCGACGGCAGCGGTGGAAGAGCCGATCACCGTCCAGGGCCGGGCGGTTTGCCTCGATCCCGAAGGGGTCGCGATCTCCGACGCCGCCGATGCGCGCTGCGACGACCCGGCGAGCGGAGTCGCCTTCGCCCTGCGCACCGGTTCTGGCGAGCTCTATCGCTTCCTTGCCGACGATCCCCAGGCGGGAATGATGGTCGACCCGCGGGTGCGCGCCCGCACTTTGTCGGTTACCGGCTGGCGACGGGGCGAGGACGCCCTGGAGATTCTCCACGTCTACTCGATTCGGGAAGGCAGGCTGCACGACATCCACTACCGTTGCGATGTCTGCAACATCACCGCGACCGCACCCGGTCCGTGTTGGTGCTGCGGCCAGGATTTCGAGCTTCGAGAAGAACCCGTCGCGACCCTGCCGGGAGCAGGCGGGCGGAGGTGATTCGCGTTCACCGGCGCCGAAGCACCTAGAAGCACCTAGAGGACCATGACCTCGGCCGACACATCGAGCCGGCTCCATCGGCTACTCGGCGCCGCGCGTCGGATCGTCGCGTTCACCGGCGCCGGGATCAGCACCGAGTCGGGGATCCCGGACTTCCGCAGCGACGACGGGCTGTGGCGCCGGATGCGGCCGATCGACTTCCAGGACTTTCTCGCCTCCGAGGAGATGCGCCGCGAGTCGTGGCGACGCAAGGCGGTGTCCGACTCCACCCTCGAGATGGCAAAGCCCAACCGCGGCCACCTCGCCCTGTGCACCCTCCACCGTCTCGGCCATCTGCAAAGCGTGATCACCCAGAACGTCGACGGGCTGCACCAGCGTTCCGGGATCCCCGCGGAACAGGTCATCGAGCTCCACGGCAACGCCACCTACGCCGCCTGCCTCGGCTGCGGCGAGCGACACGAGTTGGCGCCCATCTTCGAACGCTTCCGGGCCACGGGCGACCCGCCGCTGTGCGAGCTCTGCGGCGGGATCGTCAAGTCGGCAACCATCTCGTTCGGCCAGGCCATGCCTGCCGTCGCGATGGCCCGCGCCGAGCAAGAGACCAGTTCCTGCGATCTGTTCCTGGTCCTCGGAACTTCGCTGGTGGTGTATCCAGCTGCCGGCTTCCCCCGAATCGCCAAGATCCACGGCGCCAAGCTGGTGATCCTGAATCGCGAGCCGACCGACCAGGATCACCTCGCCGACCTGGCCATTGCCGGCGAGATCGGTCCGGTGCTCGGAGGCGTCGTCGAGACCCTCGCCCGGGAGCCGGGCGCGGCCAGACACTAGTTACTCTAGGGAAAATCCGTTTTCTAGTGAGTTCGCTCGCACTGGCGTGGCACAACCTAATCCGTATCACCGATAATCTGCCTGTTGCCGGCTAAACTTACGCCTAAATCGACTTGACTTGATGGAATAGCGATCAGATTGGATCGGTTGTAGGCAATGCGACCCGGCGACACCGACCGCTCGCACGAAACCGACGGAAACTGCCCGAGGCCTCGCCTCAACCAACCTCAAGGAGGAGAACCCCATGCCCCAGCTCGTACGACAGTCCTTCCCCCTGGCCAACCTGGTCGACCGCTTCTTCGACGACAGCCTGCTCGGCTCCTCGCTGTTCCGCGGTGTCGAGTCGAATGGCCGCACCTGGGTGCCGGCCGTCGACCTCAGCCAGAACGATCAGACCTTCGTCATCAAGGCAGACCTTCCTGGCATGACCAAGGCGGACATCCATCTGACGGTGGAGAGCGACACCCTCACTCTCAGCGGCGAGCGGACGTTCGTGAAGACCGAGAACAAGGAGTCCTTCAGCCGAGTCGAGCGTAGCTACGGCAAGTTCACCCGCAGCTTCGGTCTGCCCTCGAACGTCGACGCGACCGCGGTCAAGGCAAGCTTCGCCGACGGCGTGCTGACCATCGAGATCCCGAAGCGCGAGGAGGCGAAGTCCCGCAGCATCGAGATCGGCTGACCCTGGCCTCCCCCTCGGGCCTACCCTGCCGGCATCGCACACGACGCCGGCAGGGGATCCCGACAAAGCGCGCCCCCAACGGCCCCGCTATCCAGCGGGGCCGTTTGTTTTCGTCGACAAGCGCTGCCGAAGCGAGCACTTTGCTACAATCGCGCTCCCCGAGGTGGCTGTGGCTGGCCTGTGCGCGCCGGGCCTTGACCCGTTTCTCGTTCGGAGCTCCCGACATGACCGATCCAGCCGACCTCCCCTGCGTCCTCGCCGACCTCCCCGGCGTCAGCGCCGACCTCCCCGGCGCCGATGTCGACCGTTCCAATCCCCCGACCTGCGAACCGGATTTGCTGGACGCGACCGCGGAAGCCGAGCTTGATGTGCCGACCACAGTAGAAACCACAGTAGAAACCACGCTAGAAACCGCCGTAGTCACGGCGGAAACACCGGGGCCCGAGCCCCTCGAACCGGCCGAGCCGCAGCGATTGTCTGGCGACGCGTCCGGGTCCGCCAGCGACCCCTCGGAGCCTGCCGCGTCCGAGGAGGCGTCGTCGCCGGCGCCCGAGCCGCTCGCGGTCCCCGCGTCACCGGATGCCGAAGCCGCCGGTGCGCGCCCGGCCCCTGAACTCGAGGTCGCAGAACCCGTGGTCGCGGAACACCTGGTCGCGGAACCCCCGGCCGCGGCAGAGCCCGCCATCCCGCCGCCGATGTCGCCTGCCCTTCAGGCAGTGGTCGAAGCCTTCCAGGCCGGCCGCGATATCGAGGGAACGATCATTGGCTGGAACAAGGGCGGTTTCCACGTCAACCTCGACGGGGTAGCGGCGTTCTGTCCGAAATCGCAGATCGAGCTCGGCAACCCCAAGCGCGCCTCGGCCTACATTGACCGCCGATTCCCGTTCCGGATCCTCGAGTTCAAGGAAGGCGGCAAGCGCATCGTCGCCTCGCGCCGAGAGATCCTCGAGCGCGAGCATCAGCAGACCCTGACGCGGCTTCGCGAGCTGCGCAAGAGTGGCGCCGCGATCGAAGGCCCCGTGACTTCGCTCACCGACTTCGGCGCCTTCGTCGACCTCGGCGGCGTCGAGGGCCTGGTCCATCTCTCCCAGATCAGTCGACGCCGGGTCGACAACGCTCGTGACCTGCTCCAGGTCGGCCAGACGGTTCAGGTCCAGGTGCTCAAGATCGAGAAGGGCGGAGAGCGGATCTCGCTGTCGATGAAAGCCCTCGAGCCGGACCCCTGGGACGGCGCCGGCGAGCGCTTCGCGATGGCCGGGCGATTCGCCGGCAAGGTCGCGCGGCGCTCCGACTTCGGTCTCTTCGTGGAGCTCGAGGACGGTGTCGACGGTCTCGTCCACACCTCCCAGCTCGCCGTCGGCAAGACCATGGACGACTATCCCGACGGCACCGCCGTCGAAGGCTGGATCCGCGAGGTCGACGAGGAGCGCCGACGGCTGTCTCTGTCGCTGCGCGAGGTCGCGGCCACCGATCCCTGGTCCGACCTCGGTGAGCGTTTCGTCGAAGGCACCGAGATCAAGGGCACGATCGAGCAACTGGCCAAGTTCGGCGTCTTCGTCATTCTCGAGCCCGGAGTAACCGGACTACTGCCCTTCTCGGCGGTGTCGCTACCTGCCGAGGCCAATCCCCGCCGAATGTTTGTGCCCGGCCACGAGATCTCGGTCACGATCGATTCGATCGATCTGCGTGCTCGGCGGATCTCGCTCGCGCCCGCGGGCGCGAAGCTCGAAGGCACCAAGACGGACTATCGCGACTACCAACGTCGCTCTCGCAAGAGCACCGGCGGCCTGAACGCGATCGAAGCCGCCTTCAGCAAGCTACGCCAGGGCTGAAAGACCGCGCGGACCCCACAGGATGGCCGAGCGAAGAATCTACAAGGTCCTGTTCCTGAATCAAGGCCAGGTCTACGAGGTCTACGCCCGCAACGTCTCGCAGGGAGGTCTTTTCGGCTTTATCGAGGTCGAGGAGATGCTGTTCGGCGAACGGTCGCAGGTAGTGGTCGACCCGTCCGAGGAGCGGCTCAAGCACGAGTTCGAGGGGGTGCGCCGCAGCTACCTGCCGATGCACGCGATCCTGCGGATCGACGAAGTCGAAAAGCAGGGCAGCGGCCGGATCAGCAAGACCGAGGGCGATTCCGGCACGGTCACGGCGTTCCCGATGCCGGTCCTGCCCTTGAAGAAGTGACCGCGAAGGCGATCCCGAAAAAAGGGGCACGCACCTACACCTGGTCACTCCTTTATGGTGAAGAGGATCTCGACTTCGGTGCCGTCGGGGGGTAGCACACCGGGACGCGGTCGGAAGCGGGTCGCCCCGGCGACGAAGTCGCGGACCGTGTAGGCAGCGTTGCCGACCTTGCTTCCGGGGCAAGAGTAGAGGCAGACCACGCAGCCGGACTTCCAGGCCGGGACGTTGGCGCGATGACCGCCGAGCCGCATGTCGAAGCCGCGACCGCCCGGATCCTCGAGCAGCTCGTCGAGGCGCAATCCCCGATCGCTGCCGGGGAGCCGCACCTCGAGACGCAATCGCGGCCCAGCGATCGCCTGGTCGGGCTCCTCGGAGTGCGGATCGTGACGGTGATCCCAGACCCCGAGACCCAGAGCGTCACCAGGATCGGCGCCCAACGCCTCGAGGGCATCGAGCACTTCGAGATCGCTCACCCGGGCCCGGAATAGCGCTTCGTTCGCGGCACCGCCGTTGCTCCACACCACCAGGTGGTATCCCGCCATCTCCCCATGATCGAAACCGGAGGCGTCGACGACCGCGGGGAACGACACCTGACGTGGCGACGCGACCACCACCCCACTCGACCCCGCGGGCGCCGGCACGCAGCCGCCGATCGTCGCGACCAGCACGGCGGCGAGCGACCAAGCCACTGTCCGGCAAGACACTGTCCGGCAAGCCGCTGCCTGACGAATCACTGTCTGACGAATCACTGTCTGACAAGTCGCTGTGCTCAAGGTACCCATCTTCGAAGATTGTAGCGATCGCACCGAATTCAACCGCCGGTTGCACGCGATCCACGACCGCAGACGCCTCGCGCATCTGCCGTCCTGCTCTCCCGCTCCTGGGTAGATCTCGATAGACTCCGGGCTCCAGCCGGTGTCACTCGCTGGCGACCGTCCCCATCCAGTACCCGCTTCCAGGAGAGGTCCCGATGCTCGATCGCTGTTTGCCGCTCGCCGCGCGAAATCCGAGGCCACGACTCGCGCTGTTCGGGCTCGGGTCGCTTGCCATCTTGTTCACCGCAATCGCCTTGACGCTCCCAGCAGCCGCGGCACCTGGCCAGGCGCCACAGACGCCCGCCGCCGCGCCCAGCACCACCGCCATGCCCGCCACAACCGCGGTCAAGATCGCGGTCGCCGATCTCGAGGCGATCTTCCTGCAGTCGAAGTCAGGCATCGCCGTGCAGACCGAGCTCAAGACCCTCCAGGACTCGGCCCAGAAAGAGCTCGAGGTTCAGGCCGCCAGGCTCCGTGACCTCCAGGCAGGCGCTGCCGGCAAGGGCCCCGAGGAACAACGGGTGCTCGCCCGCCAGCAGGAGGACATCGAGATCACGGCTCGGCGAATCCGCGACGACGCCGGCCGCCGCGCCCAGAAGCTCGAGCAGGGCGCCCGCGGCTTGTTCGATGCCGAAGTCCAGCCGATCTTCGAGGCCATCCAGCGCGAACGCGGCTACGATCTGATCCTCGCCAAGACCGCGGGCATCGTGGTGTTCGCCTCGCCGACTGTCGAGATCACGGCCGATATCATCGCCCGCTTGCAAGAGCCCTGACCGTCGGCGCCGCCGGCTCCCGGAGCGATGGCCGACCGACCACCGAGCCCGGCGATTGACCTCGCCGACTGGGGCCTGACCCCGGCCCGCATCGATGCGGTCGCGCAGCTGCCGGCGACCGAGACCGCGGGCCTGATCCTCGGCCGGGTGATCGTGGCGGTGCGCGGCGTGCGCCGGGTCATCACCATTGGCGGCGAGCTCGACGCTCGGGTCGCGGGCCGGCTGCGCCACCACGGCGGCGACTCGGGACTGCCGGCGATCGGCGACTGGGTGCTCGTGCTGCCGGCGACCGGCACCGGCGACGACCCGCGAATCGAGGTCGTCTTACCGCGCTCGAGCAAGATCTCGCGCAAGGCCGCGGGGTCGCGCACCGACGAGCAAGTGGTCGCCGCCAACGTCGACCGGCTGTTCGTGGTCGTCGGCCTGGACTCCGATTTCAACCCCCGGCGGCTCGAGCGCTACCTGGTGGCGGCCAGTGCCTCCGGCGTCGAACCGGTGGTGGTGCTCAACAAGGGAGACCTCTGCCCGGATCCAAGCAGCCGGCGGGCTGAGGTCGCGGCACTCGCTTCGGGCACCAAGGTCGAGGTCACGAGTGCTGTGACCGGGGTCGGACTCGACGCCCTGCGCGCGCTCCTCGAGCCGGGCAAGACGGTGTCCATGATCGGCTCTTCCGGCGCCGGCAAGTCGACCCTGATCAACGCCTTGTTCGGCACCGAGATCATGGCCACCGGAGCGGTCCGCGAGTCCGATGACCGTGGCAAGCACACCACCAGCCACCGCGAGCTGCTGCGGCTTCCCAGCGGCGCCCTGGTCATCGACAATCCGGGCATCCGCGAGCTGGCGTTGTGGGAGAACGATCAGGAGCTCGACGGCGCGTTCGAAGACACCTTCGACGACATCGTCGAGCTCGCCAGCGAGTGTCGCTTCCGCGACTGCGACCACGACGCCGAGCCTGGCTGTGCGGTGCGCCAAGCGATCACATCCGAGTTGCTGTCTGCGGAACGGGTCAGCAGCTACCGCAACCTGCAAAGCGAGTCGGCTCGCCTCGAGGTCCGCCAGCAGGGGGCCGCGAAGCTCGAGGCGAAGCGCAAGCTCAAGGCCCGCCACCATTCGATGCGCAAGCACCGCTCGCGCGACCGCTGACCGATTCCCCGCTCAACGCCCCGGCCACAGCCGCTGCCACCACTTCTCGGCGATCGGCGCCGACTTACCGTCGACCCCCATCTTGCGGCGAATGTCGACGATGTCCCAGCCGGTCAAGCTGGCCAGCGACTGAGCCTCGCGCTCGAGGCGGAACGGCAGCTCGTCGAGGTAGCGGCGCGCTTCTGCGCACTTCGGCTCACCCTGCCACGGATGACGCAGCACATAACGGCCCTGGAAGTTGACCCGGTTGGCGGTCTCCTGGAACCGCAGGTCGTCGGGAAAGCGGTCGCGGTCGTAGCGCAGGTGGAGACGGGTGACGAACGCCTCGGGTGGACCGCCGCCGGGCTCGACCCAGAACGCTCCGAGCGCCCGCACCTGATCGCGCGAAAGCGGATCGGCAGCACAAGGGTCGCACCAGCCCATGTCCCACGCGTACTCCAGGTACACCGACTGCATGCGGTCGCGCTCGACCTGTCGCGCAAACAGGTCGCGGTAGAAGTCCGCGAACTCGGCCTTGACGAACCCCGGCAGCTCGTTGCCGGTGGGCAGCTCGATGGTCCGGTAGTTGGTGGTCTCCACCCGGCCCTTGCGGGTCAGGGTGTACACGAACAGCTCCTGCGGGCCGTCGGCGTTGACCGTGCCGAGCCGGATCGGCAGCATGAACTTGGGCGACTCGAACGCGATCTGCAGCGGTCGCAGGTTGGCATAGCCGAGTGCCTGCTGCTGGTCGAGGTTGACCTTGGCGACGAAGAACCGCATGCCCTGTTTGAGGTAGCTGCCGAGCACGGCGGTGGCGCCGTCCGGAATGCGGTAGCCCTCCTGGCGCAGCCAGGTCTCGAGGCCGCGACTCTCCTCGGCCGACAGGATCAGGATGTCGTACTCGCCGACCGTGTACTTGGCTTCGATGGTGACTCCGAGTCGGTCGGCCTTTGGGGTCGCGGGAATTTCCGCATTGGTTGACGCCATCGCTCGCATCGCCAACTCCCGGCGCACCAGACAAGGATCCTCGTCGAAGTACTCGACCAGGCGGGGCGATGTGAAAGCGTCGAGATGGTCGATCAACACTTGCTCGGCGACGTGGATCTGATCGCGCTCGAGGAAGGTCGGCACCGGCACCACCAACGCGAACTCGCGAGGATCGCCCTTGAAGTCGTTGGCCATGGTCAGCACGGTGCGGTCACCGTCGCGCACCAGCACCACCTGCGACGCGCGGTTGAAAAGCCGGGAGTCAGCCTTGGCGACGTAGAAGCCGCAGAACCCTCGTGCAGGAGGCGGTGACAGGAGCAAGACCGCGAGCAGGGCCAGAGCCGCGCCGAGCGCAACGAGTCCGGAGCGCGCCCTCGGGGAGTTGGCGATCCGCGAGGCGACGAAGGATAGAGCGGGAGCAGGGAGGTTCATGTCGAGGTCCTTTCTTGGGGTGGTTGCCAACGGAGAGCCGCCGGCTGGGCGGTCGCGCCAGCGGTAGCGGCGACCGGGCAGGATTCGATCGATCCCAGGAACCAGTGGCGCGCTCAGGAACAGCGCCCACAAGAAACCGTTGGGACGGTGGAGCAAGAACTGGATCGCGGCGCCGGCGACCGCTACCAGGCAACCGAACAGGATCCGGCCGGCCCGGGTGTTGGGGGTGGTCTTGGGGTCCGAGATCATGAAGAACGCGAACAGCAGCAGCGCCCCGCTCTCGAGAGTCCGCAGCGGGATCGTCCATGGGTCACCGAGCCACGACGCGCGCCCGAAAAGCAGCGCGGCGTAGCAGCCGACGAAGGCGTAGGTGACGTCGCTGCGTGCCGCCCGGTACACCACCAGGCCGCCGGCACAAGCCATCAGCAGGCCAAGGAACGCCGCACTCCCCCACTGACCCGGCGAGGTCCACGCCTGGCCGGTGACCAGCACCGCGACGATCAACCCGAAGTTGGCGGGGTTGAACACGTGCTTTCCGCGCAGTCGGAATGCGAACTTGCTCGCGATCGCCAGCGCCGCTCCCAGGCCGAGCACCCAGAGCTCGTCGGAGCGCAAGAGCAGCGACAGCGACAGACCCGAGATCAGCGGACTTCGCGGATCGAACGGCATCCCGGCGATCCAGCCACACAGGGCTTGGGTGGCGAGAGCAGTTCCGACCAGCACCGCCACCTCGACCGCTCCGATCGGGAACCCGAGGAACCCGGCACCGTAGAAGACCAGCAGGCTGAGCACCGCGATCTGGTAGTGACGAGGGTCGCGACCCAGTCTTTCGATTCGTCTCGCGATCCGCTCGAGCCTTCGCCAGGTTGATCCGATCATTGGCAGCTCCTTCCCACCTCCTTGGACACCGCGACGCGGCGAAACGAAACCGACACGAGTGCCTGCGGCGAGCTCGCGCCACCCGATAGGATCCCGACTCCGAGCGTCGAGCCTCTAACTCCGATCGTCATCCGTCATGCCAGCGACCAAGAAACGCCGTACCGCCCGTGCCGACGGCACAGCGAAACCGTCGCGGCCAGCGGCCCCCGAAGGGCCGTTCGAGCCTGCCACCGCGACCGCGATGGACTCGGTTGTCGCCGGGCTGCACCGCCTCTACCCCGACGCCGATTGCGAGCTCGATCACCAGAGCCCGCTGCAGTTGCTGATCGCGACGATCCTGTCCGCCCAGTCGACCGATCGCGGGGTCAACCAGGTGACCCCGGCGCTGTTCCGCAAGTACCGCACCGCCGCTGCCCTCGCCAGGGCCGACCCCGCGACCTTCGAGACCGAGATCAAGTCCACCGGCTTCTTCCGGCAGAAGACCAAGAACGTGCTCGGCGCCGCGCGCAAGATCGTCGACGAGCACGGCGGCAAAGTGCCCGAGACCATGGAAGAGCTACTCGAGCTCCCCGGAGTCGCGCGAAAGACCGCCAACGTCGTTCTCGGCACCGCTTTCCACAAGGCGGTGGGAGTGGTCGTCGACACCCACGTCCGACGCCTCGCCTACCGTCTCGGCTTGTCAGCCGAGACCGACCCGGTGAAGGTCGAGCGCGACTTGATGGCCCGGCTACCTCGAAAAGACTGGGTGTTCCTTGGCCACGCGATCATCTGGCACGGCCGGCGGGTGTGCCACGCCCGAAAGCCGGACTGCGAAGGCTGCGGCCTGCGTCCCCACTGCCCGCGCAACGGCCTCGCGAGATGAACACCGACCTCGAAGGCCGCCGCATCCTGGTCACCGGCGCGAGCGGCGGCATCGGTGCCGCGACCTGCCATGAGCTTGCCGGTGAGGGCGCACAGATTGTCGTCCACTACCGCGGCGGCGCGTCGCGGGCGGCCGCGGTCGTCGAGGAGCTCGAACGACTGCCCGGCTGCCAGGCCCACGCTATCGGCGCCGACCTGCGGGCCGAAGACCAGGTCGAGAGTCTGTTCGCGGCGGCTGTCGAACGCTTCGGCGCCGTCGACGGACTGGTCGTCAATGCCGGAATCTGGCCAGAGTGCGCGACCCCGCTCGCCGACTTGCCACTCGACCAGTGGCGCGACACCGTCGCGGTCAACCTCACCGGCGCTTTCTTATGCTGCCGCGCCTTCCTGCGCCAACTGCGCGCTGCCGGCGCCGAGTCGGGGTCGATCGTGCTGGTCGGCTCGACCGCCGGCATCTACGGCGAGGAAGGTCACGGCGACTACGCCGCCACCAAGTCGGCGCTGGTCGGACTAATGCTGACACTCAAGAACGAGATCGTGCGGATCGCGCCCCGCGGCCGGGTCAACCTGGTGCACCCGGGATGGGTGGCGACACCAATGGCCAGGAGCGCACTCGAGGACCGATCGATGGTCTCGCGCGTGACCTCGACCATGGCGTTGCGCAAGGTAGCGGCTCCCGAGGACGTCGCCCGCGCCATCGTCTTCCTGCTCTCCGACCGCCTCGCCGGCCATTTGAGCGGCACCGTGATGCCGATCGCCGGCGGCATGGAGGGCCGACTGATCCACCCGTAGTTGGATCGCGCCCTACGGCTTCGCCACCGGCTCCAGGGTCACCGGATCGCGCCCTGGCAGCACGGTCGCCTGGCCGCCGAAGAACTCGGCCATCGTCGCCCTGCCGTCGGAGTCGCCCTTCTGGATCGACTTCCAGTCGCCGACCACCAAGAACACCAGCTTCGCGGGGTCGAGGTACTCGGACGCCACCCGCTGGACATCCTGCTTCGATACCTTGGAGACCCGGTCGCGGTACTCGTACCAGTAACGGTGGGGCCGTCCCAGGTACTCGTCGCTGGCGAAGATCGAAGCCACCGACTGCGCGCTCTCGAAGCTGCGAGGAAAAGTCTCGATGAACGAAGACTTCGCGGTCTCCAGCTCCTCGGTGGTGATCGGCTCGCTCTGGATCCGCTTGACCTCTTCGATGGCGATCTCCGCCGCAAAGGCCACGGTCTCGCTCTTGGACTGGAAGAAGGCGCTGAACGTACCCGGCCAGAAGCTGCCCACCGAGAAGTTCGAGCCGGCGCTGTAGGCAAGGCCCTCGTCGGAGCGAATCCGCTTGGTGATTCGCGACGTGAAGCCGCCGCCGCCGAGGACCTCGTTCATCACCGACAACGCCGCCACCCGCGGATCGTCCCAGTTCTCGCGTTGAATCCCGAGGTGGCCGATCTGAACCCGGCCCTGGGGGATGTCCTTCTCGACCACATAGACCCCTGGTCTCGGCTGAAAACGTGGTGGCGGCGGCGGCCACGGCACCGGCCGCGCCGCTTGGTCCGACTTCGGGAACGCGGTCGCGAAGTGCTTCTCGAGCTGGGCCAGCACCGCCGTCGTGTCGACGTCGCCAGCGACCTCGAGGATCATGTTTTCGGGTCGCCAGTAGGAACGGTGGAACTCGACGAGGTCGTTCTGGGTGACCCCAGCCAATGCCTCGCCGGTGATCAGCCGGCTGCTGAAGTGCTCGTTGCCGTAGAGCAACCACTGCCATTCGCGGCGGGCGATACTCGAGGGCTCGTCGTTGCGCTGTTTGAGGTCTTCGAGGATGTTGCTCTTCTCGAGCTCGAGCCGGCTCACGTCGAACCGCGGCTTGGCGAGCATCTCGAAGAACAGCCCCAGGCACGGCTCGAGGACATGGGTCAGGCAGTTCATCCGCGCCGAGCCCGAAGTCGAGCCAATCGATACCGAGAGGTCGGCCGCGAGCCGGTCGGCCTGCTCGTCGAGCTCGCCGGGACCGAGACTGGCGGTGCCGCCCTTGCGCATCAGAGTTCCGGTCAGGCCCGCGAGTCCAACCTTGGAATCGGGCTCCAGGAACGAGCCGATTCGCACCTGCACTCCGACATCGACCAGCGGCAAGGCGTGATCCTCGACCAGGTACACCACCACGCCGTTGGCGAGGGTGTGGCGATACTGCTCCG
>JAQBHE010000340.1:0-3102 GCA_032128015.1 Holophagae bacterium | reverse complement strand
GAGCCGACGCCAGCGGCGCCCGCGGCGCCGACGCCGACGCCGTCGGTGGCGCCGGTACCGCCAGCGGAGCCCGCGGCACCCCAGGCCGAGTTCGCCGACATCATCCACGTCAAGGTGGTCAACGTCATCGCCTACGTCCGGGACAAGGACGGCAATCCGGTCACCGGTCTGACCAAAGACGACTTCGAGCTCCTCGAAGACAAGGCGCCGGTGGCAATCACCAACTTCTACGAAGTGAACGCCGGCCGGCGGACCGACGAAGTGATCGAAAACACCCCGGAGGCTCAGCTCGAGCGGCTGCGCTCGAATCCGGAACTGGACCCGCGCGAGAGCCGAGTCCCCGAGGATCAGAGACTCTGGCTGGTGGTCTACGTCGACCACTTCAACATCCGGCCGTTCAACCGCAACCGGGTGTTCCGCTTCCTCCGCGACTTCCTCCGCACCCACCTCGACCGCGAGGATCGGGTGGCCCTGGTCAGCTACACCCGGTCGGTCAAGGTCGAGCGCGGTTTTACCCGCGACTCTCAGTTGATCGCGACTGCCCTCGACGACCTCGAGAAGCACACCGGCAACCGCACCCAGATGGACTCCGAGCGCCTCGACCTGCTGCGTGACATCAAGGACGCGCGCGATCCTGGGATCGTTCAAGGCAGGGTGCGGCTGTTCGCCGAGAACCAGTTCAACGACCTCCAGTTCACGGTCGACGGGATCAAGGAAATGCTCGGCAGTCTCGCGGGCGTGCCTGGTCGCAAGGCCGTCCTCTACGTCAGCGACGGCCTGCCGATGCGCGCCGGCGAGGACATGTTCGTGGCCGCCTCGGAGATCGACCCCGACAACTTCTCGGGGATGCGAATGGATGCGTTGCACTACGACGCGAGCCGGATGTTCACCGAGATCGCCAACAGCGCCAACGCCAACGGCGTCGCGTTCTACACCCTCGACGCCACCGGACTCGGCGGCCGCGATTCGCGGGGCGCCGAGGTCGGCGAGGCGGTGTACTCGAGCAACATCGACGGCGTCCTCCAGGACAACATGCAGAGCTCGATCATGTTCCTGGCTGACAAGACCGGCGGCCAGTTCATCGTCAATACCAACAATTTCTCGGCCGGCTTCGACCGCTTCGGCACCGACTTCAACGACTACTACTCGCTCGGCTTCAGCCCTGCTCACGCCGGCAGTGGTCGCTTGTACGACATCCAAGTGCGGGTCAAGGGTCGCAAGGACCTCAAGGTCCGTCATCGAGCGAACTACCGGGACAAGTCGATCGAGATCGAGATGGAGGAGTCGACGCTCGCGGCGCTCCAGTTCGGGGTGCAGAAGAACGACCACAACCTCTCGCTCCATCAAGGAGAACAGATCGCCGGCGATGACGGCACCTACACGGTCCACATCGATCTGCGGATCCCGATCGGCGAACTGGTGCTGCTGCCTCGCGAGGGCGGCTTCGAGGGACGGCTGCGCATTTGGATCCAGGCTCGGGACGAGAAGGGCGACCTTTCCGCTCCGCAGGTGGAGCCACTGCCGATTTGGGTGCCGACGGCGGACATCGAGCGCGCTCTCGGTATGTATTTCACCCGTACTCTGCCGCTACGCATGCGCGCCGGTGACCAGCGGGTGACGGTGGCGCTGCGCGACGACTACGGCGCGCGCACATCGCTCGTCTCCACCACACTGCGGGTGGGCGGCGGGGGCTGAGCGCGAGCCCATGGAGTCACCCCGCGAGGGCTGGATCGAGTTGTTGGTCCGGGTGGGCCGCTCGGGCCTCGACGTCCTGGCCGCCGAGATCGCGGGCCTGCGCCGCGAGCTCGTCGACTCAGCACGCCGGCTGATCGTTGCCGGCAGTTTCGCCGGTCTCGCCTTCGCGGCGATCTTCTGGGGGTTGGGCCTGGCGCTGCTGGCTGGGGTGGCTGGACTCGCGGTGTGGCTGCCCTGGTGGACCGCGCTGCTCGTGGTCTCGACGCTGTCCTGGCTGGGCGGCTTGGTCTTGCTCTGGTTGATGCGGTCGCGGATCCGGAGCCTCGACTCTCCCGCCGCCGCCGTTCGTCGCCGGCTCGACGATCATTTGGCCTGGTGGCAGACCGCGGTCGCGGACGAGGCGGTGATCGAGGAGCCGATCGTGATGTCGCGACGCCGGCCGGTCGTTGCCGAGGAAGACTGACCAGGAGCGACCGGCGAATGAAACCGATGAGCGAGGACCTCGAGGAGCGACGGCAACGTTTGGCGGAAGCGCTCGGTGAGCTCCGCGGGCGGGCCGAGAACGGTCTCGGAGTCGGTGCGGGTGCGCGCTGGGCGCTGCCACTCCTTGGTCTGGCTGTGGGGATCGCTGCTGCGCTGGCGCTCCGCGTTTGGTGGCGCCGCGAGCGTCTCGAGCTCGCCTCCGACCCGGAGGCAGAGAGCGGTAGCCGTCTTCGCGGCGACCGACCGGATCCCGACGATCCCTACTCGGACCTCGATCACTGGTACCAGGGGGAAGGTCGCCGCGACTTTTGATGGAATCCCGGCTCGCGTCGGTCGATCCAGAGCCGCTGCTTCGCCATTCGGGTCACTACGGGCAGCTAGGGCGGCGGCTATACTCCGCCCCGTGGTGGATCGAACGATCGGGTCGAATGGGTCGGCGTTGAACGGAGAGTCGGCCGCCTACGATGTCGTGGTGATTGGCGCCGGGCCTGCTGGGTGCAGCGCCGCGGCGGTGGCGGCTCGGCGCGGCTTGCGAGTGCTGTTGCTCGAGCGCGCCCGCGAACCGCGGTTCAAGCTCGGCGAGTCGCTGATGCCGGAGTCCTACTCGAGCCTCCGCGCCATGGGGGCGCTCGAGCGGATGAAGTCGAGCGGCTTCACCGAGAAACACAGCGTCCAGTTCTTCACCAAGAGCGGCCGCGCGTCGGCGCCGTTCTACTTCGCGAGCCTCAAGCCCGACGACAGCGCTCGCACCTGGCAGGTCCTGCGCGCCGACTTCGATCAGCTGCTGCTGGAAGTTGCGGGCGAGGCAGGGGCCGAATGCCGGCGCGGCGTCCGTGTCCGCGAGGTTCTGTTCGAGGGCGAGCGCGCGGTCGGAGTAAGGGTCGAGGAGGATGGAGCGCGCCGCGAGATTTCGGCCCGAGTGGT
>JAQBHE010000339.1:0-9390 GCA_032128015.1 Holophagae bacterium | reverse complement strand
TCGACGCCGGCCTCCAGATCGCGCATCCCACGATCTCGAGCCAGCATGCCCGGTTCGCGGTCGACGCCGACGGCTGCTCGATCACTGACCTGGGTAGCTCCAATGGAACATGGGTCAACGATCACAGGATCGCTCGAGCAGCCCGCCTAGGGCCCGGCGATCGAATCACCCTCGGCGGGATCGCCTTCTCGCTCGAGGCCGAGGTGCCACCGCTTGCTCCGGAGGCTCCCGCGGCTCAGTCCACGTCCGGCAGCATTCGCCGGACCGCCGCCCCTGCGGCGGACACCGCCAACATCCGTGACCGCACTCGTTTGACCCTTGCGGGCAGTGTCGACGACGAACAGCTCGCGCTGATCGGGGCGGCGCCAGCGGAGGTGCGCTTCCCGAGCCGCGGTGTTGCGGCTGACGACGGGGTGCGCAGGATCAGCCCGGGACGCGTCGAGCTCGGCGCGGCGGTAGATCGCTCGACCCCGGCCGACAACCCAGAATCGAGCGCCCGCAGTCATCCCCGGCCACCCAACCGCCGGCAGAAGGTGCCGACGATTCTGCAGATGGAAGCGGTCGAGTGCGGCGCCGCGGCGCTGGCCATGATCATGGCTTGGCTCGGCCGGTGGTTGCCGCTGGAGGAGCTGCGAGTCCAGTGCGGAGTGTCGCGCGACGGCAGCAAGGCGAGCAATCTCCTCAAGGGCGCACGCCGCTACGGCCTGGTCGCCAAGGGAATCAAGTACAACGATCTCGAGGATCTCTACCAGCTCGATGCTCCGGTGATCCTGTTCTGGAACTTCAACCACTTCGTGGTGCTCGAGGGCTTCTCGGGCGGCAAGGCGTACATCAACGACCCAGGCCAGGGGCCGCGTTCGGTGACCCTCGAGGAGCTCGACGGCTCGTTCTCGGGAATCGTCCTCACCTTCGAGCCGGGACCCGAGTTCGAGCGTGGTGGCGGCAAGCCGGGAATCATCGGGGCTCTGCGCCGCCGGCTGTCGGGCTCAGAGGCGGCGCTCACCTTCGTGGTCATCTGCGGGTTCTTCTTGGTGATTCCGGGACTGGTCATCCCGTCCTTCACCCGAGTCTTCATCGACGAGATTCTGATCTCGGGCCGCGACGTGCTGTTGCGTCCGCTGCTCTTGGGCATGGGGATCACGGCGTTGCTGATGATGGCGCTCAGCCGCTTCCAGGAGTACTACCTGCTGCGCTTGGAGACCAAGCTCTCGCTGGTCACCTCGGCCGCTTTCTTTCATCACGTGCTGCGGTTGCCGGTGGCCTATTTCGCCCAACGCTACGCCGGGGAGATCGGGTCGCGGGTGATGATCAACGACAAGGTGGCGCAGATCGTCTCGGGGCGCCTGGCCACCACCATCCTGGACTCGGTGCTGGTGGTTTTCTACGCCACCCTGATGTTTTTCTACGACGTCACCATGACCGCGGTCGGGATCGGCCTGTCGCTGCTCAACATCGTCGTTCTGCGCTTCGCTGCCAAGCGGCGAACCGACGCCAGTCGCCGTCTGCTGCAAGAGGAAGGAAAGCTGGTCGGCACCGCGATGAACGGCCTCGCGAGCATCGAGACGCTGAAGGCCACCGGCGGCGAAGCCGAGTTTTTCGCGCGCTGGGCCGGCTACCAGGCCAAATCACTGCGCGCCGAGCAAGAGCTGTCGGTGGTCGCCCAGTACACCGGCACGGTGCCGGGCCTGGTGCAGACCCTGATCACCGCTGCGGTGCTGTTTCTCGGCGGCATGAAGGTGATGGATGGGGCGATGAGCATCGGCATGCTGATCGCTTATCAGACGCTGATGTTCAGCTTCATCCGCCCGCTCGGCGCCTTGGTTTCTTTCGGCTCGAGCCTGCAGGAGCTCGCAGGAGACATGAGCCGTCTGGACGACGTGCTCAACCATCCCACCGATCCTCAATACCGGGGCGGCGCCGCCGGCGCCCCGGTTCGCGGCCCGCTCAAGCTGGCCGGCAAGGTCGAGCTGCGGAACGTCACCTTCGGCTACAACCCGGTCGAGGCGCCGCTGATCGAAGACTTCAGCCTTACCGTCGAGCCCGGACAACGGGTGGCGCTGGTTGGCCGCAGCGGTAGCGGGAAGAGCACGATCTCGAAGCTGGTGGCGGGTCTCTACCAGCCTTGGAGCGGCGAGATTCTGCTCGACGGCATTGCGCGCTCCGAGCTGCCGCACGACCTGATCGCCAATTCGCTCGCGGCGGTCGATCAGGAGATTTTCCTGTTCGGCGGCACAGTCCGCGACAACATCACGATGTGGGACTCGACGATCCCGGTGGCACGAATGACCCGTGCCGCCAAGGACGCCGCGGTCGACGACGTCATCGAGACTCGTGACGGCGCCTTCAACTCGCCGATCGAGGAAGGCGGCGCCAACTTCAGCGGTGGCCAGCGCCAGCGGTTGGAGATCGCTCGCGCCCTGATCTCCGAGCCGGCCATCCTGGTTCTCGACGAGGCCACCAGCGCTCTCGACCCGACCACCGAGAAGCGGATCGACGACACCCTGAGAAGGCGCGGCTGCACCTGTCTGATCGTCGCCCATCGCCTGAGCACGATCCGCGACTGCGACGAGATCGTGGTGATGGATCATGGCCGGATCGTGCAGCGCGGAACCCACGATGGGATGAAAGACATGGCAGGTCCCTACTCCTTCCTGATCCAAGAATGACCGACTCAGCCCATTCCCGATCGCTGCCGACGACGGGCGCCGCGCCCGCGGCCGCTGCGCTCGCAGCCGATGCGCTCAAGTCAGAGGGGACGGTCGAGGAGGTCGACGGCAGCCGGCCGTTTGTGCTGGGAAACCGGGACGACTTCTGGCTGGTGGAACAGGGAGTGGTCGAGGTGTTCGCGGTGGAGGTCAAAGCCAACCGCCCGGTGGGGGCACGCTCCCATTTCCTTACGGTGGCGGCCGGAAGCTGCATGCTGGGCATGGATGTCGAGAACCTGGGCCTCGGCTACGGGTTCCTGGCGGTCGGCCGGGTGGGCACCCGAGTTCGACGGCTTTCGATCACTCGCCTGAAGCAGCGGATCCGCCAGCGGCCCGAGGTCGCCGCCGCCGTGTGCTCGCTGGTCGACGGCTGGGTGGCCGAGCTCGGCCGCAGCCTGACCGAGGACATCCGACCGCTGCCGCAAAACGACGCCAGCGTCGAGGCCGGCGAGCGCCTGGTGCTCTTGAACCAGGCTCTGATCAACGCCCGCTCGGGCGTGGTCTGGCTCGAGGTCCTCGCGGGCAACCTGGTGTTCACCGGGATGGAAGCGCTGGTCTTCGAAAGCGCTGGGGCGCCGGCGGTGATCCCCCAGCACAGCATCCTGCTCGAGATCGAGGAGCTGATGCAGGTTGGGCAGCCGCCGCGCCAGCTGTTTCCGCTTTCGACCAGCACCTGGGTCGGAGCCGCCAATGCCGAAGGTGTCGAGACCCGACTGGATGCGCTCGCCGCCGAGAGCGTGGTCGAAGATCCTGGCTTCTGGCGCGCTCTCGACTGGTTTCACCAGGTGTTATGCCAGTGCGAGTTCATCAACAAGCGTTTGGAGAAGGTTGACGAGCTCCACCGGTTGCGGACCAAGGCGGAGTACGCCGAAACTGCGAGAGCCGACGCCTACGGCGAACTGGTTGAGGTGCTCGAGAGCGACCGTCGCCAGGCACCGCGTCCGTTGACGGTCGAGCGCCGCGACGATCCGCTGCTCGCGGCGTGCTCTCTGGTCGCCGATTCGCAGGGGATCCGCATCAAGGCCCATCCCGCGGCCGATCAGAAGGTGAGCGTCGACCAGCGGGTCTCGATGTTCGCCAAGGCCTCCCGCTTTCGGACCCGTGAGGTGATCTTGCGTGGCGATTGGTGGCGCCAAGACCACGGGCCGTTGCTGGGCTGGATCGAGGCGACGGCGACCCCGGTGGCGCTGCTGCCGACTTCCCCGAGTAGCTACGAGATGGTCGATCCGGCCTCCGGAGAGCGCCAGAGAGTCACGGGCTCGGTGGCCCAGCAGCTCGGGTACCGTGCCACCAGCTTCTACCGCCGGTTTCCCGACGGCATCGTGCAGGTCTGGGGGTTGGTTCGTTTCGGACTGCCCGGCCTGCGCCGGGACCTGGTGGTTCTGGCGGCGATGGGGATTGCCCTCGGCCTGCTCGGCACGGTGACCCCGATACTGACCGGCATGCTGTTCGACTCGGCCATCCCCCAGGCCGATCGTTCGCTGGTCGTGCAGATCGTGGCCGCGGTGTTTCTGGTGGCGCTGGTGTCGTCGGCGTTCTCGTTGACCCAGGGGGTGGCTTCGTTGCGGATCCAGGGCCGGATGGACTACGGCATCCAGGCGGCGCTGTGGGACCGTCTTCTCGATCTGCCCTCGAACTTCTTTCGTGGCTTCAGCACTGGCGATCTGGCGAATCGCGCCGGTGGCGTCAACACCATTCGCAGCCTGGTGGCGGGCTCCGGGGTCGGCGCCGTCCTCGGCTTTCTCAGCTCGCTGTTCTATCTCGGGGTGATGTTCTTCTACAGCGCGCCCCTTGCCTGGTCGGCGGTCGGCCTGACCGTCTTGTTTGCCGCGGTGAGCTTCGGCGCCAACTATCTTCAGCTGCGCTACCAGCGCGAGCATCTCGATGTCTTCGGACGGCTCACGGGACTGGTGCTGCAACTGATCTCCGGGGTTGCCAAGATCCGGGTCGCGGGCGCCGAGGACCACGCCTTCCGGATGTGGGCCAGGGAGTTCGCCCACGCTCGTCGGCTCGGGTTTGCCGCGGGCCGGATCCAGAACCGAGTCCAGGTCTTCAACTCCGGATTCGGCGTGGTGTCGTCGATGGTCATCTTCGCCACCCTGGTCAAGGCCATCGAGAAGGCGACCGGTCTTCCCAGCCAGGACCTCACAACCGGTGGCTTCATCGCCTTCAACGCCGCCTACGGCTCGTTCATGGCTGCCTGCCTCAGCATGAGCGATGCCTCGCTCGGAATGCTGAGGGTGATTCCGATCTACGAGCGCCTCGAGCCGATTCTCAAGACCCCGCCCGAGACCGACGAGCTCAAGGCCTACCCAGGTCAGCTCAAGGGCCGGATCGAGCTCTCGCATGTGCATTTTCGCTACCAGCAAGACGGTCCTTGGATCCTCCGCGACATCAGCCTCGAGATCTCGCCGGGAGAGTTCGTCGCCCTGGTGGGTCCTTCCGGTTCCGGCAAGTCGACGCTGGTCCGGCTGATGCTCGGATTCGAGACTCCCGAGAAGGGGTCGCTCTACTACGACGGGCAGGAGCTCGCGACCCTGGATGTGCGCGAGGTTCGTTCCCAGCTCGGGGTGGTCCTGCAAAAGGGGCAGTTGATGCCGACCGACATCTACCGCAACATCATCGGCAGCGACAGCTCGCTGACCCTCGATGACGCTTGGACGGCGGCGCGACTCGCCGGGCTGGAGGAGGACATCGCCGAGATGCCGATGGGCATGCACACCTACATCAGCGAGGGGGGCGGCGGCCTTTCCGGGGGCCAGAAGCAGCGCCTGCTGATCGCCCGGGCGATGGCCAGAAAGCCCCGCATCCTGTTCCTGGACGAGGCCACCAGCGCCCTCGACAATCGCACCCAGGCCCAGGTCTCCGAGAGCATGGACCGGATGCAGGCGACCCGCGTGGTGATCGCCCACCGACTCAGCACGATCCGCCACGCCGATCGCATCTGCGTCGTCGACGGAGGCGAGATCGTCGAGCACGGGAGCTACGAAGAACTGATGGTCCGCGACGGAGTATTCGCGCAGCTGGCGCGGCGCCAGCAGGCCTGAGCGGCCTGGGGACGACTGCCCGAGCGCTGCCGGCGACCACGGCCGCTTGGGAGGGGTGACCGGCCAACGGGATCGTGGCCGAATGAGAACAGCAGTCTTGGACCAGACGACGATTCACAGTCCCCCCCTTCGTTCCAGGACCAAGCCTGCCAACGAGGTGGAGGGCACCCGCTGCAGGCGGGTGCCCGGAACCTCGCAAGCGATGGTCGGCTATGATCTCCGAAGATCCCACCTTCTCGGTCGGCGCTTCGGCCGCGATCGCGGGGCTTCGCCACCGCCGCGGGTTCGAGGGAGCGATTCTGTTCCTTGCCTTCGTGGAGTCCATGCCTTCCTGGAGCGACCCATGAAATCATTGCCGGGGGTCCTCGCCGTTTCGGTGATCGTGTCGACGCTGGGGGCGTGTGTCAGCGTCGACTCGAGCGCCACGCCGGCCTCCACCGCCGCGGCTCGCGATCGGGTCCGCGAGATGGACGCCGCCGGGCGCTGGACCCGGCCCGACGCCGCCACCGTCGTTGAGCCCGAGTGGTGGCGGGTGTTTGGCGACGAGGTGTTCTCTGGCCTGATCGCCGACGCGATCGCCGGCAATATCGACCTCAGAATCCTCACCTATCGCATCGAGCAGGCGGAGCTCGGTCTGCGAAGCGCGCGCCAGCAGGGGATGCCACAGTTCTCCGCCGACATCGGCGGCAACGCCAGCTTCCAGAGCCTCGGTGGTCTGAGTCAAACCACCAAGCAGTACGAGGGCGGAGTCCAGGTCGCCTGGGAGACCGATATCTGGGGCAGGCTGCGACAGCAGAAGGCTGCATCGGCGGCCGAGGTCCGCGCCAGCGAAGCGGATTGGCGCGCCGGCTACTTGTTTTTGGTCCAGGCCGTGGCGTCTTCCTACTTCGAGTTGCGCACGCTGGAAGAACAGCAGGCCATCCACACCCGCGCTCTCGGCTGGGCCAACGAGGCGCTCCAGGTCTATCAACGACAGCTCGACAACCGCCTGATCACCCGCGACATCACCACCGCTCAGAAGGCCGAGGTGCTGCGGCTCGAGCGCGAGATGGAAGAACTGCGCCGCCAACGCGAGATCGAGCTCAACAACCTGGCGGTGCTGGTCGGAAAGCTGCCGGGGACGTTCGCGCTCGAACCTTCGACCCTGCGCGATCGGGCACGGCCGCCCGAGATCGACACCGGGGTCACCGCCAACCTCCTCGAGCGAAGACCGGACGTGGTGGCGGCCGACGAGCGATTGTCCGCCGCCTATCGGATCACCGAGGTCCGTCGCGCCGCGCGTCTTCCGAGCCTCAGCCTCGGGGTGTCGTCCGGGGGCTCCGGCGGGTTCTCGAATCCGACCAACTTCTTGACCAGCTTTCTACCGCGAATCAACTTTCCCGCGCTCAATCCCCAGACCAAGATCGACCTCAAGATCTCCGAGGTCGACTTGAAAGAGGCTCGGGATCGCTACACCCAGACCGTCCTTCGCGCGGTGCAGGAAGCCGAGAACGCGATCATCGACCTGCGCTCGAGGAGGGTCCAGCTGGCGTTCGAGCGCGAGCGCCGAGAGCTGCTCGAGGGCTCGATGACCGACGTCGACACCCGCCTCAAGGCCGGCATGGCCACCCGACTCGAGGTGCTCGAAGTCAGCCGATCACTGCTTCTCGCCGAGCAGCAGGAGCTCCAGCTCTACAGCTTTGCCCTTCTCGACTCGGTCCGGCTCTACAACAGCCTGGGTGGCGGCTGGTGACCGGCTTGGAATCGTCCGCAACTCATTGATAGGGTGATAGCGCGCTGCGATGAGGGAGTCGTACCGCCTCCTCGTTGCGGCATTCCGCGCCGCACCAGCCAGCGGGAGGCCGAGCTTCGTCCGCGATGGCTCGGGAGAGCTATCCGCTCATGGAGGCCATGAGAGCGCTTTCGCTTTCGATCACCTTCCGAAAAGAAGGACGACTCGCGAGCCGCTCGTAGTAGGCGGCAAGTTTCGGCCAGCGCGCGGCGTCAACCGTTTCGCCGGCGATCTGGTGCTGGCGCAGCATTGAGCCGAGGGCCAGGTCACCTACGCTGAAGCTGTCCCCAACGATGAAGTCGCTGGCTCCGAGTTGACTTTCCACGTAGTCGAAGTGCGCGGGTAGAGCCTGAAGGGCTGCGTCGATGACGGATTGGTCCGATTCCTGCTTCAGGATGTTGGGTTTGACCACACGATTGAAGAAGATCGGGCCGATCGTCTCCACCAGCTTGGTATCGGCGAACTCCTCGAACCAGAGTGCTCTCGCGCAATCTTCAGCGCCCTTTGGATGCAGATTTGATGTCGGATGTTTGCGTTCGAGATAACTGATGATGACCGACGAGTCCGAGATCGTGAAGTCGCCGTCTTTGAAAGCAGGCACCTTGCCTAGCGGGCTCATCGCGCGAAACACGGGGGTGCTGTTGTGCGGCGGAAACGGCGCGATTGGGTCCAGGTCGTAGTCGAGACCCTTCTCCTGCAGTGCGAGACGGACCTTGCGGACGAACGGGGACAGGGGAACACCATAGACAGTTCTCATTGAGACGTCTCCTCTTGTTTGACTGTCGGGTAGATCGACCGTCGGTTAGATCGACTGTCGGCTTCGAACTCATGGTGGCGGCGGTGGGTGGTTGGCCATCGCGGCCTTGATCTGCTCCGGATCGACATCGCCGAAGTCCATCTCGAACAGGGCTGGAAAGTCGCGAAGTTTCGCTGCTTCGCCTTCCGTTGCGAGGGCACCGGAGGCGAGCGCTGCTTCGACGTCGACGAAGCCGGCCATTAGCATCGGTAGCAGGGCGGCATCAACTGCGAGTCGCTCCTTGGCCGTGCTCTCGCCCTCGCGCACCTGGGTGCCGCCCGCACCACCTTGCACGTCGTAGCAATAGTCTCGCTCTCCCACGTGCACGATCACTGCAAATTGGAGATCAGGGCTCGAGTCTTGGCGGGCGAAGATCGAGAGCGCTTGGCGCATCCAATCGGGTTCGAAGTGCTCGCTCGGGTGTCGTGGAAAGAAGAAGCGCAGCCCCCACCTCGCCAGCGACGCGATCACCGGTTGCAACGCCTGGCCGGTGTCGGTGAGCTCGTAGACCATCGCTGACACCGGCGGCGGGTGATCTCGTCTCTGGACCACGCCGCACTCCTCGAGAGCTTCGAGCCGTTGCGAGAGCACGCTCGTACTGACGCCTGAAAGGCGTCGCCGAAGGGCTCGAAATCGTTTCGGCCCCAGCAATAGTTCGCGAACGATCAAGAGAGTCCAGCGCTCTCCGACGATCTCGGCGGCGCGGGCAACAGGGCAGGTTTGAGGGTAACGAATAGCCACTCGCGGAGACTACCGTGCTTCTCTTCTAGAAGTCAACGGTTTCAAAAAAGAACCATCTTTACCGCCTCAAGCTGACGCCCATTGGTACCCCCCTAACCGAATGCCGTCGTGCCGATGCGCTCAGGCCTCGCGCGCGGATCGGCCAGCCAGCCACCCACCGAGGCCGCCGGCCACGACCCGGCCAATGTTGGAGACAACGAAGATCCAACGATCTTCATCGCGACCGATCCTACGAAGATCTCGAGCTGGGGGGGCGGGCGGAAGACCGACGATACCCGGTCACCGCCCGTGATGGCTTTTGCCGCCGGACGGCGCGTTCTAGCTGAGGTC
>JAQBHE010000338.1:0-3622 GCA_032128015.1 Holophagae bacterium | reverse complement strand
GCTGAGCACCGCGAGCTTCCTCGGCGATCACTCCCACGGCTTGTCGGTGTTGGTGGTCCACGACGTCACCGAGCTCGCACGGATGGAGAAGGCCCTCGAGGAGAAGGAGCGCATGGCGGCGATCGGGGTGATGGCCGCCGGGGTCGCCCACGAGGTCAACACTCCGCTCACCGGTATCTCGAGCTACGCCCAGATGCTGCTCGCCCGTACCCCCGAGGCGGATCCCCGTCACGAGCTGCTGCGCAAGGTCGAGCGCCAGACCTTCCGCGCCGCCAAGATCGTCAACAGCCTGCTCGACTTCGCCCGCGCCTCGCGCCCCGACCCCGAGCCCGTGGACCTGCTGCTGGTGCTGCGCGAGTGCGTCGACTTGTTCAGCGAGCGCATCGCCGAGGCTGGAATCGAGCTGCGCTGGCCCGCTGAGCCGACCGAGCCCGGCGGCTTCACCGTCGAGGCGAACGAAGGCGAGATCCACCAGGTGCTCGCCAATCTGTTGGTCAACGCGATCGAAGCCTCGATCGGACGAACGGCGCCGCGGCTCACCTTCGAGCTCACCGGCGACTCCGAGCAAGTCACGCTGGCGGTTATCGACGACGGGCCGGGAGTCGCCGACGAGCACCTGGGACGGGTGTTCCAGCCCTTCTTCTCCACCAAGCTCGAGTCGGGCGGCACCGGCCTCGGGCTCGCGATCAGCTACGAGATGGTGCGCCGCCACGGTGGCGAGCTGCGGGTCGAGAACGAGCCCGCCGGGGGTTGCCGATTCACCGTGCAGCTGCCGCGTCGCGCGAGCAGCCACCGGAGGAGTAGGCCATGAACATCCTCATCGTCGACGACGAGGAGGTCCTCCAGGACATCCTGATCCAGCTGATCCGTGAGGAGGGGCACCACCCGCTGTCTTGCCGCACCGGTCGCGAGGCGCTCGACGTGCTCGAGCGCGAGGAGGTCGACCTGGTGCTGCTCGACCTCATGCTGCCCGACCTCCACGGCCACGAGGTGCTGCGCTTAATCCGCGAGCGCGACCCGGATCAAGTGGTGGTGGTGATCACCGCCTACTCGTCGATCGGCGGCGCGATCGAGGCGATGCGCAAGGGCGCCTTTCACTACCTACCCAAACCGTTCAAGAACGAAGAGGTCAAGCTCACCCTGCGCAAAGGCCTCGAGCGGCGACGCCTGGCCACCGAGAACCGGCGGCTACGCCAGCAGCTGCTGCATCGCTTCGGGTTCGACAGCATCATTGGCAAGAGCAAGCCGATCCAAGAAGTGTTCGAGCTGATCCGGCTCGCAGCGCCGTCGAAGAGCAACATGTTGATCCTCGGCGAGAGCGGAACCGGCAAGGAGCTGGTGGCGAAGTCGATCCACAACAACTCCAAACGCAAGGACGGTCCGTTCATCACGGTCAATTCGGGATCGATGCCGCCGGAGCTGCTCGAGAGCAACCTGTTCGGCCACGTCAAGGGCGCCTTCACCGGCGCGATCTCCCACAAGAAGGGGCTGTTCGAGGTCGCCGACGGCGGCTCGATCTTCTTCGACGAGATCGGCAACATCCCGATCGACACCCAGTCCAAGCTGTTGCGGGTGATCCAGGAGAAGGAGTTCATGCGGGTCGGCGGGCTCGAGACCCTGAAGTCGGACGTCCGGATCATCGCCGCGACCAACGCCCAGCTCGAGCGCCTGGTCGAGAACGGCGACTTTCGAGAAGACCTCTACTACCGGCTCAACGTCATCACCATCGCATTGCCGCAACTGCGCAAGAGATCCGAGGACATCCCGCTGCTCGCCCAGCACTTCCTCCAGAAGTACGCCGAGGAGAACGACAAGGAGATCTCCGGCATCGCGTCGCAGGCAATGGAGCTGTTGATGGACTATCACTGGCCGGGCAACGTTCGCGAGCTCGAGAACGCCATCGAGCGGGCGGTGGTGCTCTCCACCAGCCCCGAACTGGGTGTCGATCTGCTGCCGTTGACCCTGCGCCAGCCAAGCACCTTCACGGTCACCCCGTCGGCGCTGCCCAGCAACGGCGTTTCGCTCAAGGAGGCGGTCTCGGCCTATGAGCGGCAGCTGGTCGTCAAAGCACTGCAGGCCACCGGCGGAGTCCAGAAGCGGGCCGCCGAACTGCTCAAGGTGAAGCCCACCACCTTCCACGAGATGATGAAGCGTCTCAACGTCTCCGCCGAGAGCCTGGCGAGCTGATCCGGCCCGCGACCGTCAACCGAGCACTACCCCAATGTTGGAGAAACTCGAAGAGCTCGCGCGCACCCACGGCGAGCTCACGGTCAAGCTCGCCGACCCGGCGGTGCTCGCCGATCAGGCCGCCTACCGCGATACCCGCAAGGCGCTCGCCGAGATCGCGCCGGTGGTCGACCTCTACCAGAGCTCCTTGAAGGTCACCGCCGAGCTCGCCGAGGTCGACCAGCTGCTCGCCGACCTCGGTCGCGACGACGAACTGAGCGGGCTCGCCGGCCAGGAGCGCGATCGGCTCGCCGCGAAGCTCGAAGAGATCGAGGCGAGTCTGCGCCGTGAGCTCACTCCCAAAGACCCCAACGACCAACGCAACGTGGTGGTCGAGATCCGCGCCGGCACCGGCGGCCACGAGGCCGCGTTGTTGGCCGCCGCGATGTTCCGGATGTATGCGCGCTACGCCGAGCGTCGGGGCTGGAAGCTTGCGATCCTCGATATCTCGGAATCCGAAGTCGGGGGCATCAAGGAAGTGTCGGCGATCGTCGAGGGGCGCGGCGCCTACAGCCGGCTCAAGTACGAGGGCGGAGTCCACCGCGTGCAACGGGTGCCCGATACCGAGGCTTCGGGCCGCATCCACACCTCGGCGGTGACGGTTGCGGTGCTTCCGGAGGCCGAAGACATCGAGATCGAGATCGACGAGAAGGATCTGCGGGTCGACCGCTTCTGTTCCTCCGGCCCGGGCGGCCAAGGCGTCAACACCACCTACTCGGCGGTGCGGCTGACCCACCTGCCGACCGGCATCGTGGTCAGCTGCCAGGACGAGCGCAGCCAGATCAAGAACCGGGCGAAGGCGATGCGGGTGCTCAAGAGCCGCATCCTCGACATCGAGAGCGCCAAAGCCCACTCCGAGCAGTCCGCCGCGCGCCGCCGGATGGTCGGTAGCGGCGACCGCTCCGAGAAGATCCGCACCTACAACTTCCCCCAGAACCGCGTCACCGACCACCGCATCTCGCTCACCCTCCACCGCCTGCCGGCGATTCTGGCTGGCGACCTCGACCCGCTGATCGAGCCCCTGGTCGGGCACTACAACGCCGAGAAGATGCAGGAGGCGGCCGCCGGTCGCGTCGCCTGACTTGACCACCGTCGGCGCGCTGCGGGCGGCGGTGCGCCGCGCGCTCGCGACGTCGCGCTGGTCGATCGACCCGCGCGAGACCAACCTGCTGATCGGCCGCGCGCTCGAGAAGAGCGAAGTCGAACTGCTGGCGTCTTCCGAGCTCGAGGTCGCGCCCGGCGCCGAAGCGGCGGTGGGCGAGCTGGTGCGCCGCCGGCTCGCCGGCGAACCGGTCGCCTACCTGTTCGGCGAGCGAGAGTTCTACGGCCGCTCGTTCGCGGTAGATCACAGAGTGCTGATTCCGCGACCCGAGACCGAGCACCTGGTCGAGGCGGT
>JAQBHE010000337.1:0-3624 GCA_032128015.1 Holophagae bacterium | reverse complement strand
CCGAGCACCCCTCGGCTAGACGCAACCGAAGCGCGCGCGGAGGAATTCCTGACTGCTATCGGCTGCCAGCCGCGGAAACAGCCCGATCCTCGAGCGCTTCGCCGGCCGCGGGCGAGCCGCGAGCGCGGATTCGCAGTTCTTGGGGCGCTCGTCCGCGCCTCCGGGGACCTAGCTACGAGACCTGCCGGAGTCCGCCCAGCTCCGCGTCGCCAGCCGACAGTCGCACGAGACCGCTGCGCAGCGCGTAGCCGACCGCCTCGGCGCGGTTGTGGAGCCCGAGTTTGCCGAGGACGTTGCGAACGTGGAACTTCACCGTGTTCTCGCTGACTTCCAAGGCGGCCGCCAGGCCGCGATTCGAGGTCACCCCACGAGCCATCCGCTCGAGGACCTCGGCCTCTCGATCGGTCAGCGAGTCGGGGTCGCTGACCGAGCTCTTGGGTCGCTCGCCGGCCCCGCCGTCGCGGAGCAGGCTGGTCGCCACCGTCGGAGTCAGCACCGGTTCGCCGCGCGCCACGCGTTCGAGCAGTCGCAGGAAGCGTTCCGAACCCTCGGACTTGAGCACATAGCCGCTCGCCCCGGCCTCGAACGCGCCGAGCACGTGCCGGCGGTCGGGACACTCGCCGAGCGCCACCACCCGGGCGGTCGGCACCGCCTCGTGAATGCGGCGCGTAGCCGCCAGGCCCTCCATGGCAGGCAGGTCCATGTCCATCAGCACGACATCGGGCCGAACCCGCTGGGTCAGCCGAATCGCTTCCAGCCCGTCTCGAGCTTCCCCGGCAACCTGGTGACCCTGGGAAACGAGCAGGGTCCGCAGCCGGTCGCGGAATGGTGCATCTCGGTCAACAATCACGATACGCATCGCATGACCTCCTGGTTTCTAGGCCGTTGCCGGGTGTCGGCATTCAGCTCCTCGGCCCGTCATCATCCTCGCCCTACCCATGGAGGTGGACAACCAGGACAAGCGCCTAGCCAGGCTGCGGCCAACCCCTAGCAGCCCGTGGTGAGTCAGCACGGGCTGCTAGCCGAAGACCGCTCGCTTTCGAAAGACGGTACGCTTGGACCCCTCCCGTCGCCGTCCTGATTCCGATGTCGGACCCCAACGCCAACGCTAGCTCCGACCGACCGACCACGATCGAGCCGATTCCTCATCCACCCGAGCGCCTACTCTTCGGCAACGCTCTGGACATCGGCTCGTCGACCCAGGTCCAGGATCTGATCCGGCTGGCGCGCGGGTACGGGCCGATATTCTCGCTGACCCTCGCCGGCCGTCGACTGGTCGTGGTGTGGAGCCAAGAGCTCGTCTCTGAGGTGTGCGACGAGCGACGCTTCGACAAGCGAGTGTGGGCGCCGCTGCGCCGGGTCCGAGCGTTCGCCGGTGACGGGCTGTTCACTGCCCACACCTTCGAGCCGAACTGGAGCAAGGCTCATCACATCCTGCTGCCGAGCTTCTCGGGAGCAGCGATGAAGCGCTACCACCCGATGATGCTCGACGTCATCCACCAGTTGCTCGACCGCTGGGCACGGCTCAACGCCAACGACGAGGTCGACACTAGCGACGCGATGACCCGACTCACCCTCGACACCATCGGGCTGTGCGGCTTCGACTATCGCTTCAACTCGTTCTTCCGCGAGCGCATGCACCCGTTCATTCGCGCTATGACCCGAGCGATGTCGATCGCCCTCGATCGCTCGATCCGGCCGGAGATCTCGAACCGCCTGCAGTGGCGCCAGAACAAGCGCTTCGAGCGCTCGGTCGAGCTGATGAACCAGACCGTCGACGGCATCATCAGGGAGCGCCGGCAAAGCGGCGCGGATCCATCGGTGGGCAACGACCTCTTGAGCTCGATGCTCTCCGGGGTCGACCGCGAGACCGGCGAGCCGCTCGACGACCTCAACATCCGCTACCAGATCATCACCTTTCTGATCGCCGGCCACGAGACCACCAGCGGCCTGCTGTCGTTCGCGACCTACTTCCTTGTCACCCACCCCGAAGCACTCGAGCGCGCAACCGAGGAGGTCGACCGAGTGCTCGGTCGCGACCCGAGCGTCGATCCGAGCTACCGCCAGGTCGGCGAGCTGCGCTATGTCCGCCAGGTTCTGGACGAATCGTTGCGGCTGTGGCCAACCGCGCCGATGTTCGCGCTCTATCCCAAAGAGGGCGAGACCACCCTCGGTGGTCGCTATCGGATCACCAAGGAAGACGGCCTCGCGGTGCTGATCCCGATGCTCCATCGCGACCCCGCGGTGTGGGGCGAGGACCCCGAGGCGTTCGACCCCGATCGTTTCGCCCCAGAGCGCGAACAGTCGAGGCCGGCCAACGCCTTCAAGCCGTTCGGCAACGGCCAACGCGCGTGCATCGGCCGGCAGTTCGCGATGCACGAGGCGACTTTGGCATTGGCGATGATTCTCCAGCGCTTTCGGCTGATTGCTCCACCCGACTACCAGCTGACGATCAACGAGACACTGACTCTCAAGCCCGCGGGCTTCAAGATCCGGCTCGAGACTCGTGAGCATCTCGAGCCCGGGATCCTGCTGCGCCGGACCGCGCCGCCGGTCGCCGCGGTTACCGCGCGCGCTCCCGAGGCCCGCCGCCAAGCAGCGGCCCCGATCACGGAGACCCACGGCACGCCCCTGCTGGTGCTCTACGGCTCGAACATGGGCACCGCCGAAGCCGCGGCGCAGCGCATCGCTGACGATGGCCGTGGCCGCGGCTTCGCGGTCGAGGTGGCGGCGCTCGACGACTGCACCGAGCGCCTGCCGACCGCGGGCGGCGTGGTCATCGTCAGCTCGTCGTACAACGGCTCGCCGCCCGACAACGCCACCCGTTTCTGCGTTTGGCTCGACCAGGAGCAGGACTCGAAGCGGCTCGCCGACGTCCACTACAGCGTCTTCGGTTGCGGGCATCGCGACTGGGCCGCGACCTACCAGGCGGTGCCGATGCGGATCGATCGCCGGCTTGCCGAGCTGGGTGCCGTCCGCGTCTGCGCGCGCGGAGCGGGCGACGGCGGCGGCGACTTCGACGGCGACTTCGAGTCCTGGTACCAGCCCCTGTGGGACAGCCTGGCGCGCGAGCTGGGTGTCGAGCTGACGCCACCAGCAGACCGCGATCCGGGGTTCGAGGTCGAGATGGTCGCGACCGAGCAACCGAACCCGTTCGTGATCTCGCTCGGCGCCCAGCCGATGGTGGTGGTCGAGAACCGCGAGCTCCAGAGTCCGGCGGCGGGCCGATCGACCCGGCACATCGAGCTCGCGCTACCGCCGGGCGTCGGCTACCAGACCGGCGACCATCTCGGAGTCGTCGGTCACAACGACGAGGCCCTGGTTCGGCGGTTCGCCCGTCACTTCGGCTTCGACGAGCACAGCCGAGTCATCCTGCGGGCCCGCGGTCACGCCCAAAGCGAGCTGCCGACCGGCCAGCCGATCGCGGTGTTCCAGCTGCTCGCCGAGTACCTGGAGCTCCAGGATCCGGCGACCCGCGCCCAGATCAAGGCCGTCGCCGCCGCCGTCGAGTGCCCGCCGGAACGCCAGCGGTTGATGGCGCTGGCAACCGACGACGACCAGGGGCGACGCCGCTACCGCGCCGAGATCCTCGATCGCCGGGTGTCCCTGATCGACCTGCTCGAG
>JAQBHE010000336.1:0-3133 GCA_032128015.1 Holophagae bacterium | reverse complement strand
GGCCTGGGAGCCGTGGCCAGTGAGCCCCGAGTCGAGCGACGATGAACTGCTGGTCACGGGGATCGCCGCGGCTCGTGCCGGCGACCTAGCGCTCGCTCGCCAAGCCGAGGCGCGGCTCGCTGAGAAGGCGGCGCGCAACGTCGAGGTCCGCTCGACCTTCTCGGAGGGCAGTAAACCGGCGCAGGTCATGGACCGGGAAGTAGCCGCGGCGATCGCCCTGGCCGAGTCCCAGGAGAGCAAGGCTCTGTCCCTACTCGAGGAAGGGGTCGCCATTGCCGAGTCCATGGGGCCGCCGCGGGGCTCCGCGACTCCGGTGAAGCCAATACACGAGTACTACGGAGAGGTTCTGCTCGGTCTGGCTAGGGCGCAGCAGGCGGCGGAGCTATTCGAGCGCTCGCTGCTGCGGACCCCGAACCGGCCGTTGTCGCTGCGCGGTCTCGCCCGCGCGCTTGCCGCTGCGGGCGACCGCGAAGGCGCACGGCTCAACTATCGGAAGTTGATCGCGGCTCGCGAAGGCCGCGACGCCCTAGCCGAAGTCGGCGAGGCGCGGCGCTACCTCGAGCCAGGAGCAGCCAGTACCGGCGGCTGAGTCTCGAGCGCCGGGCGGGTGCGGTCGAACAAGCAGAGCCGCTCAGTCATTTGGGTTTGACGCTCTCGCGCGTCGGCGCGGATCCAATTGCGGGGTAGGATTGTCCATCGACCTTCCTACCTCCCGGCCAGCCAATTCGGCCTCGCGCTGCGCGGCCGGGACTCGATGGCTCCCCACACTACAAAGAGAACGGAGATCCCATGACCGCTATTCGCTCTTGCTTGGTTGTCGCCGCGCTCGGCGCGGTGATCTTGCTTCCCGGTTGCGCGCCCCCCGCGACGCCAGCGCCGTCGCCGCTCGCCGAGCTCGGTCCGGGCTGGAATCCGATCGAGCCCGGCGGAGACACGATGTGCTCGGACGGTAGCGCCTACCGCTTCTTCGTCCGTGCCGCCGACGAGACCAAGCTCATGGTGTACTTCCAGGGCGGCGGCGCCTGCTGGACCGGCGAGACCTGCGATGCCGGGGGCGAACCGACCTACAAGCTGACCGCCGATCTCGAGCTGCATTCGGCCGCTGGCGACCAGCCTGAGAAGGGCGAGATGCACGGCATCTTCGCCGACGGCCGCGCCGACAATCCGTTCGCCGACTACAGCGTGGTGTTCGTGCCCTACTGCACCGGTGACGTTCACATCGGCGACCGCGTCGCCACCTACACCGTCGCCGCCCACACCGTCGCCGCCAAGGACGACGTGCCAGAACGCCAGGTGCCAGAGCACCAGGTTACGGTCCACCACAACGGCTGGGTGAACTCCCAAGCCGCGCTCGATTGGACCTACGAGCACTTCGCCGTTCCCGGGACGATCTTCGTCACCGGCAGTAGCGCCGGGGCGATTCCGTCACCGCTCTACGCTCGAGTGCTGGCCGACCACTACCCGCAGGCCCGGCTCGTCCAACTCGGCGATGGCGCCGGCGGCTATCGCAACATGGGCCAGGTCCAGCCCTACGTCGAGTGGGACACCCTGGGCGCTCTCGCGAGTTTTCCGGAGTACTCGGGAATGGCTCCCGAGGCTTTCTCGTTCGAGAGCCTGTACATCAGCTCGGGCAAGGCCCACCCCGAGGCTACGTTCGCCCGCTACGACACCGCGGCCGACGAGGTCCAGGTCAGTTTCATCGAGCTTGGAGGCGTGGTCACCGGGCCGCTCCAGACCATGCTTGCCGAGAACGAAGCCGACATCGACGCTGGCATCTCGAACTACCACAGCTACGTCGCCCCGGGGACTGTCCACACGATTCTGCTGCGGCCGGAGTTCTACACCTACGAAGTCGGCGGCACAAAGATCCGTGACTGGGTGGCGGCGCTGGCCGTCGGCGATCCGGTCTCAGACGTCCACTGCGGCGACTGCGAGCAGGCCCCGGCGCCGGTACCAGAAGCGACCGGGACCCCAGCCACCGGTGGCGCGCACTGAGGTCCGTCCGGTACTGAGCCGGCGGCAACTTCTGGCTGGCGCGGCATCGGTGGCGGCCGCCAGGATGGCGACGCCGGGCTGGCTGCTGGGGGCGCAGCTGCGCGGAGTCGATGGTCTGGCCGGCAAGGAGCTCTACAGCGAGTCGGCGTACGCCGATCTGGTGAGTGCCGACGGCCAGAACGCGTTGATCGTCCGCATCGGTCGCTATCCGAGCGAGCGCGTGGCCTGGCTCTGGGGCCACGCGTTCACCGCCGACGGGGTCTTCGCGTTCACCGATCACTACGCGCGCTGCTCGAAGGGCCGGACCGATCTCGAGACCGGTGGCGCGCGCTACCGCGAGAGTGCGGGGACCGCGCGGATGAACCTCCGCCGCGAAGGGCCGCGCGCGCAACCGGTGCGGCTGTTCGCCGAGGCCGCCTTCCCAGCTCACGCCGACCCCCAGGCCGAGCACGGACCCGGCGTCGTGCCGGTGAGCGTCGAGGCGACGCTCGAGCCGAACCACTTGCCCTACTCGAGTCGCGGCGGTCGGACCGAGGTTCTCGGACGCGGCACCGGTCGGTTGGTGGTCGACGGCCGCGAGTTGGCGTTCGCCGGCTATGGTCACTTCCACGAGCAGGTGCAGACGCAGCCGCGCTTCCAAGTGCCGTTCGTCTATGCCACCTTGCGCGGCGACGGCATCTACTCGGTGGCGATTCTGACCATGGCCGGGGTCGTTGGCTTCCTGGTCCTCGATCATCAAGTCCACGGCCTCACCTCGATCAGGATCGATCAACCGGGAGATGAGCCGGGGGAGCGTCGCTGCCGTCTCCAGGACGAGGGCGGGCGGGTGGTCGACGGCCGGCTGCGCGACGTCCATGTCTATTCGGTGCCGATCTACGAACGGCGGCGGCGCGGCAGCGTGGTCACCGGCGAGCTCGGCGGCCGGGCGATCTCAGGGTGCGTCAACGACTACATGCCCGAGCGCCTGCCCTATGGTTTGTAAGCGGCCGGGTCCGCTGAGGACAACGAGGAAACGGTTCGCAGGCCGAACGGTTTGTGTCCCTTCCGAACGTAGCGGCCGAGCTTGGGCGGCCGAGTGAGGGGATGTTGGGGCGTACGCCATTGCTGCGAATTGGTCGTGACGTCGAGCGGGCGCTGC
>JAQBHE010000335.1:0-9312 GCA_032128015.1 Holophagae bacterium | reverse complement strand
CTGCCCCTCGTCGAGACCGTCGCCGCCCTCGAGGCGGCGCTACGCTCGGGCGCCTACGCCGCCTTGACGACGACTCTCGGCGCGCTCACCGACGAGCAAGAGCAGGAGCTCCAGCGCCACTCCAAGGCGCGAACCGCATTGGAGTTCTCGCGCTTAGCCGTTGCCAGCGTGCGCTCGATCGAAGCCGCGTTGCCGCGCGAGCCCATCGTCGCGCTGCGCGAAGCACACCGTCTGTCCAATCGGTTTCCCGCAATCGAGGCCGGCACCGGGCTACGCGACCGAGCCGCGACAGCGATCGAACAACGCGGCGACCGCGCAATCAGCGCCGGCGACGCGGACGCGGCGAAGTCTTGGTTTCGGGAGCTCGAGCGCGAATGGCCGGATCGACCCGGCTTGGGGGTTCGCCTCGACGCCGCCGACCGTCTGGCGGCGAGCACCCGCGCTCAGGCGGCACTCGATCGCATCGAGGAACTGGAGCGCGACCTCCGCCTTCATCGGGCGCTCGAGGAGCTTGCGCAGGTCGAGTCCGACCTGCCGCCGGATCAAGCCGCCGAGATCCGTTCGCGGCTTGAGCGCCGATTCGACTTCCTCGATCAACGGCCGCCGACTGTCGAGTTGGATCCAGCTCACGAAGTCGTCGCCGTCGCCGGAGCCGCGACCGAGATCCGTCTGCGCGTCGAGGACGACTATCGAGTGAGCGCGGTGCGCGCCTACATCCGTAGCGACACCGGGGGCATCGTCGAGCTCGCGGTGTCTTCCGAGGGAGGGCGGTACTACTCGGCACGCGTGCCGGCGGAGATCCGCGAGCCACGAATCTCGTTGTGGGCCGAGGCGGATGACCTCGGCGGCCGCACCGGCAAGCTCGGCTCACCGGCTCAGCCCATCCGGATCCGCGTAAGACGCCGATAAAGGCCGCGAGCACGTGGCGTTGCGCTGCGCGGACGGAGCGTTGCGCTGCGCGCTATCTCTGTTCGAGGCAGTAGAGGCTGGCGCGGCCGCGCAAGAACAGCTGGTTGCCCGACACGGCCGGCGAGGCATCGAAGCGGTCGTCGAGCACGTTGCGCGCTAGCACCTTGAACTTCGGACCGGCCTCGAGCACCACCGCGGCGCCTTCGCGCCCGACCAGGTAGATCCGCCCGGCCGCACCCACCGGTGAGGCGTAGACGTTGCGCGGCTCCTCCACTCGCTCCGGGCCGTACAACACCTTGCCGCTCGCAACATCGACCGCCGTGACGACGCCGTTGTTCGACTTCAGGAAGTACAGGATGCCGTCGTAGAGCAGCGGCGACGGCACGTAGGGCGTGTCACGATCAAGCGTCCACAGCACGTTCGCCGAGCCGGTGATGTCGCCGTGGGCGCCATCGAGCCGGATCGCCATCGCCGAGTTGCCGCGAAAACCGCTGGTCAGGTAGACCACTCCGCCTTCGTGCACCGGCGTCGGGATCGCGTTCAACGTCATCCCGGAGGCCTCCCACACCAGAGCGCCATCGGCGAGCGCGTAGCTCCGGATCTTGTTGGTCGCCGAGACCACGACCTGGGCCCCGCCCTCGTGCTCCACCACCAGCGGCGTCGACCACGAGGTCTGCTCCTCGCGGGGAGTGCGCCAACGTTCCTTGCCAGTTCTCTTGTCGAGCGCGGCGATGAACGAATCGCCCTCGTGATCCCAGTTGACGATCACGCTGTCGCCCGCCAGAACCGGCGAGCTGCCTTCACCGAAGCCCAGCCGAATCGTCATATCGCCAAGGTCCTGCTGCCACAGCGGCTCGCCGTGGAGGTCGAAGGCGTAGAGGCCCTGGGAGCCGAAGAACGCGTACACCCGCTCGCCGTCGGTCATCGGCGACGGCGACGCGTAGGTCCCGTCGGGGTGAGTTCCTTCGCGGGGCTGGACCTCGCGCGCGGTGCGCTCCCACAGCTTGGCGCCGGTCGCGCGATCGAGCGCCATCAGCACGAACCGCAGCTTGTTGGCGGGCGGACGGCTGGACGGCCTGCCGCCGGCGCCGGCATCGACGGCCGGAGTCTCGACCCCACCGGCAACCCCGGAATCGACCGCAGTGGTCACGAATAGCCGATCGCCCCACACCACCGGCGTCGAGCTCCCGAGTCCTTCGAGGGGAACTTTCCATCGAACGTTCTTGTCCTCTGACCACACCAGCGGTGGGTTCGCGTCGGGGGCAACCCCGGTCGCGAGCGGCCCGCACCACTGCGGCCAGTCGCCGGCCGATGCCGGCGCTACGCCGGCCGCTAGACCAGCGACGGAAAGGGCGAGCGATGCTGCTCTCAGGATCCGTGAGTGCATCGAGTTGAGCTTCATGGCGCAGTCTCCTCCTCAGGCGGGACCCGACGGGTTCGCTTCCAGCCGTTCTCGGCTTGGGTGCGAGCGCCGTCGGCGTCCACCACTTCGGGCCGTTACTTCAAGGCTGTTACTTCAGGCTGTTGTAGACGATCTCAGCCCAGGCACCGGCGTTGATGAAACCGCCGCCCCAGTCCTTCCACTCGGCGGCGAAACCCGCCTCCTTGACCTGGTCGAGCGAGCGCCCGGAGTCTTTCGCCTTCTTGACCGTCGCGATCGTGTCCTCGAGCATCCGGTGGTAGTGCTTGAGGTCGTCGAGCGTCGAGAGTGGCCCGTGTCCCGGAATGATCTTGACGTCGGCCGGCAGCGTTGCGATCACCTTGCCGACGTTGGCCGCCAGGCTCACCGCGTTGCCGCCGCTACCGAGGTCGACGTAGGGGAAACGACCGGCAAAGAAGTCGTCGCCCATGTGGACGACGTTGGAGCCGGTGAAGTGGACGATCGAATCGCCGTCGGTGTGGCCGATCGGCAAGTAAGTCACCCGGATCTCCTCGCCGTTCCAGTGGATCGACAGCGAGTTCTCGAAGGTCACCACCGGCAGCGCCACCTTCGGCGACGGCGCGACCGTCTGGCCGCGCACCGTTTGCTCGTTGGCCAGCCGTTTGCGCACGTTCTGGTGGGCGACAATCGTCGCCTCGCCGCCGAACGCGGCGTTGCCGCCGGTGTGATCGCCATGGAAGTGGGTGTTGAGCAGGAACACCACCGGCCCCGGCTTGATGGCCGCCAAAGAGGCGCGGATCTTGTCGGCGAGCGGCGCGAACTGATCGTCGACGATCAGGATGCCGTCTTCACCCGCCGAAACGCCGATGTTGCCACCAGCGCCGATCAACATGTGGACATTGCCGCTTACCTTCTGGGACTGGATCTGGACCGCCGAGAAGTCCTGTTGCGCCGAGAGCGCGGAACCGCACACGGCAACGGCAATCGCCGCCGCAACTGCGATGGCGTATGGAACCAGCGAGCGATCGTGATCTCTCATGAAACGTCTCCCGAGAAAGAAATGACGAACCAAACAGACCCGCAGTCTAGCAGGCAGTCCCGACAGAGCCGGCAGCGCGGCGGTAGCGAGCGAAACGCCAACGACCGCTCGGCTCGTCGACTGCGCATTCGGCGACCAGAACGAAGCTCGCGGTCAGCCGCTCGCGGTCGAGGAACGGACGCCCGCGAACCGCCTCGGGAACCGGCCCACCCTCGAATTGCGACAACAACAGCTCGTCGATCAAGACCGGCGGCGAATAGAGGTCGAGGGCGGTGCTCGGCCCGGCCTCGACGCTGATCCGCCCGAGCCCGCGCCGTCGTAGTTCCCCGATCGCACCGCGCACGTCGGGACTCTCCGTCGCCGCGACCTCGATACCACGGGCCGTTGCCTCGGACGCGAGGCGTCGTCCGCCCTCGGTCGTGGTGTACACCAGCGGCTGGACCGCGCCCTCGAGCCCCGGATGACCGAGGATCGCCGGGTCACGGCCGGAGGTCAACACCAACACCACCGGCGGCTCAGCGCCGACCTGGGACAGCCGGTAGAGAGCGAGAGCCCGTCCGAGACTTCCGGCGCCGACGCGGGTGGAGTCTAGGCTGAAGTCGAGGTCCGGTTCTTCGCGCAGGATCCGACCGGTGGTGATGATCGCCTGAGAACGCGCACGGGCGACGTTCAACAGAAAGAAATCGTGCCCGCTCTTCGGCGTTGCGGCGACGATTCGCATCACCACCGGCAAGGCCGCGCCGCCATCGCCGACCGCCACCGTATGGAGCACGCCATCGGTCAGCGGCTCTCGACCGACGAGCGCAGCAAGCTGAACCGCGACCCCAGTCGCGTCCGCGACCCGGGAAAGAGCGCTTGCCATCGAGCGTAGAATAGCCCCTCGGAGGCTCTCCACATCCTCTCCGATGCCCCCGCTCGGTGAGGTCATCGCGCGGCCGGCCGTGCAGTTCCGGCTCTCCCGACACCTGAGACCCGAAGAGGAGGACACCATGAGGATCCCGCCGCCATCAAGCCAGCCACCCAGTCTCAGTCGACGCTCACTGCTCGGCTACGCCGGCACCGGCGGCGCGTTGGCGATGCTCGGCCGTGGCGGCGCGGGCGCCGCTTCAGGGCCCCAAGAACACTCAGAGCCCAAGGAACCAGCTGTGACGGGGGGTCGGTTGCGCCAATCGGTCTGCCGCTGGTGCTACGCCAAGGTGCCGCTCGACGAGCTGGCCGCCGCCGCCGCCCGCCTCGGCCTGGTCTCGGTCGAGCTCCTAGATCCGAAGGACTTCGAGACCGTGACCCGTCACGGACTGAGCTGCGCGATGGTCAACAGCCATCGCATCGAGCGCGGACTCAATGACCCCGCGAACTGGGACGAGTGCCTGGGCAAGATCCGAACCGCGATCGAGGCCGCGGCCGCCGCCGGCTTTCCCAACGTCATCACCTTCTCGGGAAACCGCAACGGCATGCCCGACGACGTCGGACTCGAACATTGCGCGAAGGCGCTGCGCCAGGTGGTCGGACTTGCCGAGCAGAAGGGGGTGACCATTTGCATGGAGCTGCTCAACTCTCGGCACAGCCATCCCGACTACATGGCCGACCGCACACCGTGGGGCCTCGAGCTGGTGTCGCGGGTGGGCTCGGAGCGCTTCAAGCTGCTCTACGACATCTTCCACATGCAGATCATGGAAGGCGACGTCATCCAGACCATCCGCGACCACCACGACGCGATCGCCCACTACCACACCGCCGGGGTGCCCGGCCGCCACGAGCTCGACGAGGACCAGGAACTCTACTACCCGGCGATCATGCGCGCGATCGCCGACACCGGCTACTCCGGCGTCATCGGCCAGGAGTTCATCCCCAAGGGCGACGACCCGATCGCAGCCCTCGCCCACGGGGTCGCGGTCTGCGACGTGTGAGCCCGAGAGGTCGGGCGGGCTTCGCGGCCAGGCAGACCTCGGCCCCGACGATCGTTGAGGACCAGCAGGATTCGCCCTGACGAGTCGAGTTTCGAACCCTGCAAGACAGGCAACTCCGGCACCGCTGAGAAGCGGGAGTATGATCGCTTCATACTCATGGCTGAAACCGCGCGAGTGACCGTTTCCTTGGACTCCGAGCTGCTCTCGCAAGCGGACCGTCTCGCGCAACGACGAGGCCTCGCGAGGAGCGCGTTCGTGGCGAAGGCCCTGCGCCGCCTGGTCGAGGAGGAGGGACGGGATTTCGAGGTCCGTCGATACATCGAGGCTTTGACGAAGATGCCGGAGACGGGGGCCGAGGTCGAGTTCGTCGACCGCCTGGGAGCGGAGGCGCTCGAGGCCGTCCCCTGGAGCGAGGATTGAGGCGCGCCGAGATTTGGTGGGCGAAGGTCGAACAAACGGCGACCGGTCGTCTTGGTGTCTCGCGACTGGACTCAGGCTGAGGGCAGCCAAGGCTCTGTGTCGAGGCGTAGCCCCTCAGCGGCCGGAGCTCGAGACGCTCCGCGTGAGCCCGACCGTCGCGATCATCGAGTTTGGTCCGCCGCAGCGGGCGGATCGCGGAAGCCCACCGCCACCAGCACCGCGGTCGCGAGCCCGATCGCCGACAGGGTGTACCACAAGCCACTGTAGTCGGAGAATCCCGAGCCGTCGCCGAAGACCGCGGTGAGCCACGACAGGAACGGGGCTGCCAACACCGGGCCGACCCCGAGGATGATGATCCCGAACACCGTCTGGGCGGAATGACGGGCCTCGGGGGAGGCGACGCGATCGACATAGATGTAGGCGGCGGCGAAGAAGCACGCATAGCACAGGCCGTGGAGGAACTGGCTGGCGATGATCACGCCGGTCGGCAGCGAGTCCGTGGCGAAGATCGCGTAACGCACGAAATAGGCGAGAGCTCCGAGCACGATCACCCACCGGAAACCGAATCGCTGGAGCAGCCAGCCGGTCGCCATCATCACCGCGATCTCGGCGAACTGGCCGATCGTCATCGCCGGCCCGATCAAACTGTCCTTGACCCCGAGCGAGCTGAAGAACGGCGCGGTCTGCATGAAGTAGATCTGGTGAATCACCGAGATCGGCAGGCTGGCGATCACCAACACCGCGAACGAGCGGTGCTTGAGCAGCGCGAACGCTTGGGTGAATGCGAGACGCTCGACCGCGTTGGCCTTCGGCGGGGTGTGGGGCAAGAACAACGCGTAGACCGCATAGCCCAACGAGATCACCCCGCTCCAGACCAGCGAGTGGACCAGCCGGTGGGTGACGTCGGGGAGCTCGGTGCCGGTGTAAAACGGCGGCAGCCAAGAGAGCCGGACGTCCGACAGCAACCAGAACAACGGGAACAGCCAGCTGGCGGCGATCCAGCCGATCGTTCCCCAAACCCGCACCGCCGGGAACTGATGGCTCGGCCGGTCGAGATGCGAGAAGGCCAACGAGTTGGTGAGCGCCAGGGTCGGGGTGTAGACGACGCTGTAGGCCACCGACAGCAAGAGCCAGGCGGTGAACGTGGTCTGGAACGACGTCCAGATCTTGAGCAGCCCCCCTAAGACCAGCAGTACCGCCAGGAAGCGCTCGGCCGAGAAGTAGCGATCGGCGATCTGGCCGGCGATGAACGGTCCGCTGATCGCCCCTACCGAACCCGCGAGACCGAGGATCCAGCCGACTTGTCCGGGGGTGAAGCCCAGACCGCCTTCTTCGGTGCTCGCCTGGAGGTAGCGCGCCAGGATCGGCAGCCAGATCCCCCACACCACGTACTGCAGGAACATCATCGAAGAGAGGCGGGTGTGGATCGACTTCTTCACGGGTCGCTCCTCAATGCGTCCCAACCGTCGGAAGGCTCGTCGCTGGCGGTTTTCGCCGCATCGCCTCCAGCTCTCGGAGAATCGCGACACTCTATCAGCCAGTCTCGTTCGACCTCGCGAGCGCCGAAAGCCCGACCGCCCTTGCGATTCCTGCTATCGTCCCGCTTCGCCTTCGACACGTTCCCATGCCACCGGCTGCCGATCGATAGCCCTATTGGAGGTTGAATGATGCTCCGCGCCTACGGTCTCGGGCTCGCAGGTCCCATGGTCGCCACAGCGGTTCTGACCGCAACGCTCGTTTCGTGCCGAGCGACTCCCCTGCCGAGCGGGCCGGTGCGCCTGGTCGACCGTATCGGCGAGGCAACAATCACCGGATCACCGGCCGCGCAAGCGCCGATCGAGCACGGAGCCCGTTGGAGCTTCGGGACCGATCTCGCCGGATGGAGCGCCGCTCAGGGAGTCGAGGGCCTGCGCGTCGAGGGCGGCTCGCTTGCCGGGCGCACCAACTCGATCCAGCCGGCGCTGGTCACGGCTCTGCCCGCCGATCTGCCGAAGGACCAGGTGTGGACTGTCGAGGTGCGGGCGCGGGTGTCGGCGGGCGCCAACCTCACGGTCCGCTTCGACAGCGGACCGGTGCTGGTGCTGCCGCGAGCGCTGGGCAACCCTATGGGGATCTTCAACACCCCGTTGCAGGCTGGCGACGAAGTGCACACGTACTCGATCCGCCCCGGCAATCCGGTCACCACCGGCGACGGACCGGGACACCTCTTGATCTCGCCGAGCGATCAGCCAGGAGCCGACTTCGCGATCGAGAGCGTGCGCGTCGTGCTTCGCGGCGAGTATCTGCACTCGGTGCCCAGCGGGGTCAGCTGGCAGGGGCTCTCGGAGATTTACCGCGAGACCATCGTGTCGCGCGCGCCGGAGGTGGTGTCGTTCGACGTCCAGCTGCCCGCCCACCCGTTCCTCGATCTCGAGGTCGGTGCGCTCGAGGCCGGCGGCGCGCCGGAAGCCGGCGCGTTGTCCTTCCAGGTCGCGGTGGAGGCGCACAACGGAGAGTCCCGCATCTGGAGCCAGACGATCAACGAGGCCGGGGTGTGGCACTCAGGCGTGCTCGACCTCGCGGAGCTCGAGGGACGCCAGGCCCGGGTCTCGCTCTCGCTTGCCAGTGCCAATGCTGGCGCGATCGGTCTTTGGGGAGCCCCGGCGATCCGCTCGGGCGCGACGGCCGCTGCGACCGGGGATTCGTCGCCGCCAAATGGGGTGCCGACTGGGGTAATCGTAATCCTCGCCGACACCCTGCGCAGCGACCACCTCGACGCTTGGGGCTACGGCCGGGAGACCGCGCCGACTCTGTCGCGCCTGGCCCGCGAAGGGGTGCGGTTCTTGGACTGCATCAGCCAATCGACCTGGACCAAGGTCTCGGTACCGGCGATCCAGACCTCGCTCTACCCGACGACCCACACGATCAAGGACCTGCCGGACCGCCTGCCGGCTTCGGCCGACACCCTTGCCGAGACATTCCGCCAGGCCGGGTACTCGACCCTGGCTCTGACCAGCATTCCGTTCGTCGGCCGGATGACCAACCTCCACCAGGGCTACGAGGCTCTTCACGAGACCGGCTCGTTGCCAGGCGGCGGCGGCAACCCCGGGGCGGGAGGAACATCAAAGAGCGCGAACACCTACGTCGAACGACTGATCTCGTGGATCGATCGGCGCAACGGCTCGCCGTTCTTCGCCCTGCTCCACGTCGCCGACCCGCACAGCCCTTACCGGCCGCGCAAGGAGCACGAGCTTCTGTTCGCTGCCGAGGGTGAGATGGACCGTCTCGATCAGCTCACCCAGCAGGTGCGACCCCAGATCGAGCACCCGCTGATGAAGATCTTCGGAATGCCCACCCGCTCCGAGCTCGCCCGCGCCAAGATCGACCCCGAAGAGTTCGTCCGCATCGAGCACAATGGCTACGACGGTTCGATAAAGGGCATGGACGAAGCCATCGCCAAACTGCTCGCCCACCTCGAGACCAAGGGCCTCGCCGGCCGGGTGCTGGTGGTGCTGATCAGCGATCACGGCACCGAGTTCCTCGACCACGACGGCCACTTCCACGGTCACACCGCGTTCGGCGAGCTCAACCGCGTGCCCTTGGTTTTCTGGGGAGCCGGAGTGCCGGCCGGCGTCGAAGTAGCGGCCACGGTGCAGACCATCGACATGATGCCGACC
>JAQBHE010000334.1:0-7275 GCA_032128015.1 Holophagae bacterium | reverse complement strand
GGTCGTCGGCTCGATCGTCCACGACGGCGCGATCCGACGAGCGGCGCCTCCGGGCCACGTCCGCGGCTATGACGCGCGCACCGGCGAGCTGCGCTGGATCTTCCACACCATTCCCCAGGGTGCCGAGGAAGGCGCTGAGGGCGCCGAGGAAGGCGCGGAGACCTGGGAGAACGACTCCTGGAAGTACACCGGCAACACCAACGTCTGGAGCATGATGGCGGTCGACCCCGAGCTCGGCTACGTGTACCTGCCGGTGTCGACCCCGACCAACGATTTCTACGGTGGACACCGCCTCGGAAGCAACCTCTTTGCCGAGAGCATCGTCTGCCTCGACGGTGCGACCGGCAAGAAGGTCTGGCACTTCCAGGCGGTGCACCACGGGTTGTGGGACTACGACTTCCCGACCTCTCCCAACCTGGTCGACATCACGGTCGGCGGGCGGCGGATTCAAGCACTCGCCCAAGTCAGCAAACAGGGCTTCGTCTACGTCCTCGATCGGGTCACCGGCGAGCCGCTGTGGCCCATCGAAGAGCGGCCGGTGCCACCGTCGGACACCCCAGGCGAGCGGGCGTCGCCGACCCAGCCATTCCCAACCAAGCCGCCACCGTTCGAGCGCCAAGGGATGACCGACGACCAGCTGATCGACCTCACTCCCGAGCTGCGCGCGCAGGCGCGCGCGATCGTGGCGAGGTACCGCACCGGTCCGCTGTTCACACCGCCGAGCCAGGGTAGCGGGACGATCCAGCTGCCGGGGGCCGGCGGCGGCGCCAACTGGCCAGGCGCGGCTTTCGACCCCGAGACCGGCGTGCTCTACGTGCCATCGTCGACCACCCCGAGCGTCCACCCGTTGTCGAAACCCGATCCTGCGCGCTCCGACCTCGACTTCGTCGGCAGCTTCCTGGCATTCGCGGCCGGTCCCCAAGGTCTGCCTCTGGTCAAACCACCGTGGGGCAGGGTTACCGCGATCGACCTCAATCGTGGTGAGCAGCTGTGGATGACTCCGAATGGCTTCGGTCCGCGGTCGCACCCGGCGCTCGCGGCGCTCGGCCTGGGCCCGCTAGGCAATGGTGCCGGCGCGCCGCTGGTGACCAAGACCCTGCTCTTCGTGACCCAGGGCCAGGGACGGGGCGACGAGAACACGCCGCGGATCAACGTCTTCGACAAGCGCAGCGGCGCGCTCCTCGGCCATTTGCCATTGCCTTCAGAGGCTCACAGCAATCCGATCACCTATCTCCACGACGGGCGCCAGTACTTGGTGGTGGCGATCGGCGGTGGGTCGTTCTTCGGCGGCGCCAGCGATGATGCCGCCGATGTCGACCCCGAGTTGGCACGGGTGCTCGAGATGGCGGACCGCGGTCGCACCACGCCCGAATTGGTGGCGTTCGCGCTACCGCGGTGACCGTCGCCGCTTGCGGTCCCCGGCGATCACCGCCATCCGGCGAAACAGCTCCGTGACCTCGGTGCGCGTGGTGGCGCCGGAGAGCTCGCGATAGACCGTGTCGACGTTGACCGCGATGCGTTCGGCGTCGCCCCAGGAGTCGAAATCGGCGAGCGCGATGTCACGCGCCGCCTCGAAGGCGTCGAGGCCGGCGTCGTAGCGGATCTGGGATTCGGCACGGATGAACTCGAGGTACGCCTTGACCGCGAGTGGTCCACGGTGGTCGGTGATCGGTCCGTGACCGGGGACGATGGTTGCAACGTCGAGGGCCAGGATCCGGTCGCAGGCGTCGATCCAGTTCTGCACCGGTCCCGCCCACACCACCGGAGTGCCGTGGACGAACAGGATGTCCCCGGAGAACAACAGGCGCTCGGCGGGGAGGAAAACCAGGGTGTCGCCGCGGGTGTGCGCCGGCCCGACCTCGATCAACTCCAGCTGCTTGTTGCCGACGGTCAGGGCGAGGTGTCCGTTGAACGTTCGCGCCGGCAGGGTGAGGGTGATGCCGTCGAACTCGAAGGCGCCGAAGCAGTCGAGAAGGAAGCCGCCGAGGTCGCTCTCCGGCTGCGCGCGCGCCATCTTCAACAAGCCGGCCAGACGCTCCGGTGGAGCCTCGGCCATCTCGCGCGCGGCCGTCGCCGAAGCGATGATCTCGGCGCCCTCGACCAGCTGGTTGCCGAAGCAGTGGTCGCCGTTGGCGTGGGTGTTGACCAGCTGGCCGATGCGTCGGGCTTGCGGAACGGCGTCGCGCATCGCGTCGAGCATCGTCCGGGTGAGTGGCAAGTCGAACAGCGTGTCGACGAGCAGCGACGCTTCGCCGTCGACGATCAGGCCGGCGTTACTCCAGCCCCAGCCGCCGTCCGGCTGTAGCCACGCCCACGCGCCGTTGCCGAGGTCGTGGAGGCCTTTCTCGTAGGCCCAGTTGCCGGCGGCGAGGTGGCTCCAGGTCATCGCCTTGCTCCTTGGTCGTACTCCCTGGCCAGAACGCAATCCGTAGTGTAGTGTTTTGCTACTACGACGACCAGTGGTAGGTCCGGGTGGGGTCGGCTCGGCAAGGAGAGTGGCAATGAAACACCAGACATTGTTCGGTGTCCTGGGGCTTTGGATCGGCATCGTTGGAGTCGCGCCGGCAACCGCCGAGCTGATGGCGATCGACGTGGTTCCCGCGGCCACCTTGCTGTTGCCGAACTTCGTGGTCGACATCGGCGACGCCAACGGCGACGGCTGGGCAGACTGTGTCGACAGCGGCCACCTCACGACTTTGATGTCGATCAACAACGCCAGACCGGAGGCGACCCTGGCTCACGTCACGGTGTGGACCGACTGGTCGATTGCGAGCCTCGATTTCGACATCTATCTCACCGGCTTCGACGTCCAGACCATCAACTTCTGCGACATGTTCGGCCTGGGTCGGCTGCCGGTCACGGCCTCGGCAGGACAGGACCCGACCGACAAGATCAGTCCCAAGGGCTCGGCTTCTCAGGACATCAACTTCGCCTCGTGCAGCGGCTTCTTCCCGTTCAAGCAAGACATTCTCAAGGGCGCCTTCCTCGACCGCATCCAGAATGCCCACGCCGGCTACCAGGTACCCGGGTTCGCAGGCTGCATGAGTCAGGGGCTCAACGGCTCCGGCCAGTGTGCGGGGGGTGTCTGTCCCGGCGGGACGATTGCCCGCGGCTACGTGACGGTTGACGCCGTGAGATCGTGCTCGCTGCTGTTCGCCGGCGAGACCGGGTACTTCGTCGATGGCGGTCTGGGCGTCGCCACCGACCAGAATGTCCTGTGGGGAGACTATTTCGTGGTCGATCCAGTGGCCAACTACGCCCAAGGCGAGCCGTTGGTGCACATCGAGGCGGATCCTGAGCTGGACTCGGCCCTGATTCCGCTGCTCGACCCCAACACCGGCGCGACGGCGGCGTTGGTGGCCAACGCGACCGGCTACACGTTCTATGGCCGTTACGTCGCCCAGGCCGGCGTCTTGACCGGCGACGACAACCGCGAGCCGCTGGGCACGGTTTGGGGAGCTCGGTACCTGAACGGCGGCGACTTTGCGGGCGGTTCGAGCTACGTGGTGTGGCGCGATTCGACCGCCAAGGTCACGGACCACAACCAGACGCACGCCTGCGGTCTCTGCGGGGTCGGTGGCGCTGGCCCGAGCTGGTGTCCGCTGAACGAGACCCAGGTGGTGTGCTTCGACGAGGCCGAGGCTGCGGTGCAGGTGTGCAGCTCATCCTCGACCGTGTCACCCCCGGCCCCCGACACGGCTTGCTTCCCGCTCGAGACCAACCGGGTCAAGGTGGGCGCCAAGCCGCTCGACCCGCCGTTCAGCTTCGGTTGGTGCTACCTGAACCTGAACGTGGGCTTCGATGCTCCGGTGGGTGATGTCGACTTTGGCACCAATGGGGCCATCGCCCAGAGCTTCGTTTCGGTGTCCCACGATGCCTCGGGCCGGTTCTCGGTCGGCCTGCAGGCGGTCGAGCTGAGCTCGGCAGCGCAGGATGTCAATCCGGTGTTGGTGGTGCCGTAGGCGGCGGGGCACGGTCGCGCGGGTGGTGATTCGAGCGGCGTGGCGATGGCTGCGACGGCGGCGATTCTGGCTCGCTGCAGCGGCGGTGACCGGTTGCGCTGCCGGTCTTACGGCGGTCAAGGAGCCATTGCGGGAGTCGGCGCCGCGGCTCGGCCAACCGCCGGCCGAGGTCACGAAATGGTTGGTCGATCCGGCGTCTCTCGGCCGATACCAAGAAGTGCGGTTGGGCCGCGACGAGGGTGGTTTCCAATGGCTCGACGAGTCGCACCGTCGGGTTCGGACCTACGGCGGACTCGAGCTCGAGGTGGCGCGCGAAGACCAGGACGCGATCTGGGTCAAGGTCTTCGCCTCCGAGTTGCGGCAGCCGACCGATCGTCCCGCCGAGGCGCCGGTGGTCACCGATACGCCGCCGCCGGTGGAGCTCTTGGTTGTCGAACAGCTCGAATTGGTGGCGGCGGGTGTCGGACTGCCGTCGTCGGGTCAGTGGCGCCACGGCTTCGCGGTCGCCGACTTCGACGGCGATGGCCGGCTCGATCTGGCGCTGCCGCCCGCCCGCAAGGCTTACCGGCCGCGGCCGCAGATCTACCTTGGTGCCGGCGGCGCGGATTTCCGGGAGTGGGGCGCGGCAAGTTTCCCGGACCTGCCCTACGACTACGGCGACCTTGCCGCGGGGGACCTCGACGGCGACGGTGAGCTGGACCTGGTGATCGCCGCGCACCTGCGCGGTGTGGTTGCTCTCCGTGGCGACGGCCACGGTGAGTTCGCTGCCTGGGGGAGCGATCTCGTGCTCGGCGAGGGAGTCCGGTTCTTCAGCCGCGCAGTCGAGCTCTTCGACTGGGATCGCGACGGCCGCCTCGACGTCCTTGCCTTCGGCGAAGGCCTGAGCGCCGCGTTTGGGACTGTGCCCGCGACCGGCCTAGGGCCGCGCCAGGGACTGGTGCGCCAAGGATTGGCGGTGCTGCGCAACGCCGGCAACGGTGGGTGGGACGTCCTGCCGGCAGGACGCGGCGGCGAGCTCGACGCCGGCTTTGGCGACGGTTTTGCCCTCGGCGATTTCGACGGCGACGGCTATCGCGATGTTGCGCTCGCGAGCCACCGTCCGGGGTCGTCGTCGATCCTCGGTTTCGGCGGGGCAGAGCGCGGGTTCTTGACGGCGCAGCTGGGATCGCTCCCGAGCGGCGCGTTCACTAGCGCGGTGCTGGCGTCGGACTTCGATCGCGATGGTCGCGACGAGCTGGTGGTGGGGTTGCGGTTTCGCGACGCCCTCGGGGCGGTGTGGAGCGGACTCGACCTCTACGATCTCGAGCCGGGATCGCGAACGTGGAGCCGCCAGCCGCTGGTCGCGGTGCCAGGTCAAACCGGCGTGTGGTCGCTGGCCGCCGGCGACCTCGACCGCGACGGTCGGGTTGACCTGGTCGCCGGGACCGGCGCCGGGGAGCTGTGGATCTTGCTCGGCAACGCCGATGGAGGTTTCGCGCGAGAGCTCACGCCCGAGCTGCCGCCGGCGCTCGCCGGCTGCCGGGTCTACAGCCTGCGTTTGGTCGACCTGGAGGGGAGCATGCCGCCCGAGATCGTCGCCGGATTCGCCGGCGAGCCTACGGGCGGGCAGGGCCTCGGCTTCTCCGAGCCCGGCTGCCCGGATTCGGGGCGGATGGCGGTGTGGCGAGTGATTCCGCGCGTCCCGGGCTAGGCTAGCATGCGCGCCGTGGATGTCGTGTCGGCCTACGCCTTCGACCCTGCGCGCTACGAACCGGAGCTGCGCGGGATCCTCGTCGAGCTCTCGGAGTGCGCCGAGGTCCAGCCCGCGGTCCTGGGTCGGATCCTGCGTCGCTATCCGAAAGACGGCCGACGCTTCTTCTCGAAGAGCGAGCTGCTCCGCGGCTATCGCTACTTGCAGCGGAGCAATCCGGGTGATCGCGGCCTCGACCTCGACGAGCGGCTGTTGATCGAGCGCTTGCGGATGAAGCCGGTGCGCACCCAGAGCGGTGTCGCGCCGGTGACCGTGCTGACCAAGCCTCATCCGTGCCCCGGCCGTTGCATCTTCTGTCCGAGCGATGTCCAGATGCCGAAGAGCTACTTGTCCAACGAGCCGGGAGCGCGGCGGGCGGCGCAGCACCAGTTCGACCCCTGGCGGCAGACCCTGTCGCGGTTGCTGGCGTTGCACCAAACCGGACACGATGTCGACAAAGTCGAACTGATCATCCTCGGCGGCACCTGGTCGCACTATCCCGAGTCCTACCAGCTGTGGTTCCTCAAACGCTGCTTCGAAGCGCTCGAGGACTTCGGGCGCGGCATGCGCGAGGTTCCGCCGTTGCAGGCAGAGGTCGACTACCGCGACCTGGAACGCCAGGTGGTCGGCAGCGATCCAGGTCCGACCTACAACCAGGTCGTGCGCGCATTTGCCGCCGAGCGCGCACGCTCGTCGGTCGAGCGCGCTACCGGGGAAGAGCTGGCCGCGGTTCAACAGCGCAACGAGAGTGCAGCGGTGCGCTGTATCGGCTTGGTGGTCGAGACCCGGCCCGATCGGCTGGACCAGGAAGAGGTGGAGCGCATCCGTCGGCTCGGTGCGACCAAGGTCCAGATCGGCATCCAGAGTCTCGACGACGAGGTGCTGCGCTTGAACCGTCGCGGCCACGATGTGGCGGCGACGCGGCGAGCGATGGCGCTGCTGCGCGAGGCCGGTTTCAAGATCCACGCTCACTGGATGCCCAACCTCTACGGCTCGAGCCCGGAGGCTGACATCGCCGATTTCTCGCGGTTGTTCTCCGACCCGGCTTTCCGACCCGACGAGCTCAAGATCTACCCCTGTTCCTTGATCGAAAGCGCCGAGCTCATGGCCTACCACCGCGATGGTCGTTGGCAACCGTACCGCTACGAGCAGCTCCTGGATGTGCTGGCCCATTGCTTGGCGGCGACGCCGCGCTACTGCCGGGTGACTCGGGTGATCCGGGATATCCCGGGCACCGACATCGTCGCTGGCAATCGGGTCACCAACTTCCGCCAGGTGGTCGATGCCGAGCTGATCGAGCGCTCCTGGCAGAGCCGTGACATCCGGGCGCGCGAGATCGGTGACCTCGAGGTCGCTCCGGAGGAACTGCGACTGCGAGAGACCGGCTATCAGGCGAGCGACGGCCGCGAAGTGTTCCTCGAGAAGGTGACGGCCGAAGATCGGCTTGCCGCCTTCTTGCGCCTGCGCCTGCCCGCGCAAGCGTCATTTCTCGGCGAGCTCGCGGACTGCGCGATCATCCGCGAGGTCCATGTCTACGGCCGGGTGGTTGGCCTCGGTGATCGCTCCCGCGGCCGCGCCCAGCAC
>JAQBHE010000333.1:0-9661 GCA_032128015.1 Holophagae bacterium | reverse complement strand
CCGCCGGATGCCAGCCCTGTTGCGCGCCTTCCGTCACCCCAACTACCGGTTGTTCTTCGCCGGCCAGGCGGTGTCGATGCTCGGTATGTGGCTGCACTGGACCGCCCAGTCGTGGCTGGTCTACCGATTGACCAAGTCGGCGGCGGCGGTCGGTCTCGTGACCCTCGCTCTCCAAGGCCCCGGGTTGCTGCTCGGGCCGATCGGCGGCGCCTACGCCGATCGCTTCGACAAGCGACGACTGCTCATCGTCACCCAGGCCTCGACGGTGTTGCCCGCGGCACTGCTGGGCGTGTTGACCCTCAGCGGCCGGGTCGTACCCTGGCACATCGCCAGCCTCGCCCTGGTCTCCGGGATCGCGCGCGCCTTCGAGCTGCCGACCCGCCAAGCATTCATCCACGACCTGGTCGGAGTCGCCGATCTGCCCAACGCGATCGCACTGAACTCGGCCCTGTTCAACGGCGCGCGTCTGATCGGGCCAGCGCTCGCCGGCCTCGCGATCCCCTTGATCGGCGAAGGTTGGTGCTTCCTGGCCAATGCCGCTGCCTACTTGACGATTGTGTTCACCCTGTTCGCCCTTCGCCTGCCGCCGGCAAGACCCCGCGACCGGACCCGCGCGGGCATCGGCGCCGAGATCCTCGAAGGCCTCCGCTACGTCCGCGGCGAACCGACGATGGTCGCGCTGCTGGGAGCGCTTGCGGTCGCGGCGGTGGCAGGGATGCCCTACACCGTGCTCCTGCCGTCGTTCGCCGCGCGCCGGCTGGGCGGCGGGCCAGAGACCTTCGGCTACCTGCAAGCGGCGGTCGGACTCGGAGCGATCGCGGGAGCGCTGACCCTGGCGGCGCGGACCCATGTCCGGGGTTTGGAACGGTGGGTCGCCACCGCTTCGCTGACCGTCGGCGCCCTGCTCCTGGTGTTGTCGCGCGCCCAGTCGACACTTGGGGCGGTGCTGGTCCTGATCCCCATCGGCTTCGCGTTCATGATCCAACTCGCGACTACCAACACCCTGCTGCAGACCCTCGCCCCCGACCATTTGCGCGGCCGGGTGATGTCGCTGCACACCAGCCTGTTTCTGGGAGTCTTTCCGCTGGCCGGTCTGGGGGCCGGCGCGCTCGCGGACCGATTCGGCGAGGCGGTCGTGATGCTGGCGGGCGGCTCGATCGTGATCCTCGGCAGCGCCTACTTCGGTCGCTCGCTGTTGCGAACAAGTCCCCGATTCCCATAAGTCACAGAGAGTGCTACGGTTACCCGTTGGCAAACCGCTCACCGTTGGAGCCCAGAGCGACCGCATCGAGGGAGAACCCCCGGCATGATCGTGGCAGTGATCAGTAGGAAAGGCGGGGTCGGCAAGACGACCACCGCAGTCAGCCTCGCCGCCGGCCTGGCGCGCCAGGGTCACCGCTGCTTGCTCGTCGACCTCGACCCCCAGGGCTCGGCGTCGCTGTCCATCGGCGTCGCCCGGAGCGAGCTGGCGCCGTCGGTCGCCGACGTGCTGCTGAACCGCCTGCGCGCCGAGGAGGCGATCCGCTCGACGCGCTTCGAGCACCTCGACGTCCTGACCAGCTCGATCGACCTCGGCGGTCTCGACGACCACCTGCTCACCCTGCGCGAGCGCGACAAGGTGCTGCGCAACAAGCTGCTGCCATTCAACGAGGTCTACGACGTCATCGTGCTCGACTGCCCAGCCGGGCTGACACTCCTGGGGCGGCTGGCGCTGGTGGCATCCGAGGGCTACGTGGTGCCAGCGACCCCGAGCTATCTGGCTCTCGAGGGGCTCGATGGGTTGATTAAGACCGCCGAGCGCCTCGGCTTCAAGAACGGCTGCCGGTCGCGCTTCCTAGGCGTGCTGCTGACCATGGTCGACTACCGCACCCGGGTTCACCGACAAGTGATCGAGAAGATCCGGCAGGAGTACGGGCGACAGGTGTTTGCGGTCGAGGTGCGGGTCAACGTGCGCCTGACCGAGGCGCCGGCGCTAGGGCAGACGATATTCGAGTACGACGACAAGTGCACCGGCGCGCGCGCCTACGACCTGGTCGCGGAGGAGCTGTTGCTGCGCGCCCGGCTGCCGGGTCGCGACAGCGCTCCCGATGTCCCGACTCCGCCCACAGTCGAGGACATCCGAGGGCCGATTCCGCTGCGCCTGGTCACCAGACCGGCACGCGGATTCTGAGATCGCGAACGCGCCGGTCCGAACACCGGCCGCCTGCGATCTCACGGCTTCTGATATCGCGGCTGGTAGAGCTGCACCCGCACACCCCCAGGCATCGAGAAGAAGGTCACGAGCCCGAAGCCCTAGTCGGTGATCTCGCCCTCGAACTCGACGCCGCGAGCCTCGAGCTCGGCGACCGTGGCCGCGACATCGTCGCAGTAGAACGAGATGTTGTGGGTGCCAGAGGGCCGCCCGTGGACGCCGGTCGCGTCCGCGGGATGGCAACCAAGGTCGGCCTCCGGCAGGTCGAAGATCAGCCAGCCGTCGCCGACATCGGTGTAGGAGAACCCGAGCTTGTCGCGCACGAACGCGCGAAACGCCTCGGGCTCCGAGGAGTAGAACATGGTGTGCGCGCCCCGGATCATGTTTCTCCCCCCTTTTCTGACGGCCCGCCTGGCAACGAGGCCATCGAGCGTGCGGCGTCGGCCGAGGTTTGCACCGCGACGATCTCGAACCGCCCAAGATCGCTCCAAAACTCCACCCACGGCTCGAGCTTCGAAGCATCGTCGGCACGCATCAGCTGAAAGCACCTACCAAAGTCGAGCGCCACCCAACTGTCCAGGTACTCGACTCCTGGCGGCAAACCCCGACCGCGCTCGGCCAGCCGACGGTAGATTGCGGGCGCGACGCCCGGTTCGAAGTGCTCGACCACCAAAAACAACATCGCGACGACTTTTCTTGCGGGCTAACCTGTCACTTTCCTGGCGCCGGGCGCTTCCCCATCCGCTCCAGCACTCCCGCCACCAGCAGCGGCCACACCAGGGTCGCATCCGACGGCACTTCGGCGAAACGACCGCCTTCGGACTGCGGCACGATCTTGCCCCACGACACGCCCTCGCTGTAGGTGCACCCCGACAGTCCGCCCCAGTGCGACGGCTCCGGGCAGATGCGGACCGCGTACTGGAAACGGCGGAAGGCGCCGTCGGACACTCCTCGCTTCTTCATGATGTCGAGGTAGGGACCGACCTGCTGCGCCCAGTTGCGAGGCACGCCGCCACCGATGGTGAAGATACCGAGGCGTTCCGACTCGATCACCTTGGAGGTGTAGTGCTCGAGGTCGAGGAAGGGGTCGAAGGCGATCGGCGGCCGGCCGGTTCGTCGTCGCACTCGGTTGGTGAGCGCAAAATCGAGTCCGAGTTCGGAGTCGGTGAAAGCCGGCACGTACACCGGCACCCCCTGCTCCCAGGCGCTGCGCAGGATGCCGCGACCCGGACGGTTGTCGATCAGCCAACGGCCGAGCGCGGCACAAAGGCTGCTCGAGCACGCGGTCTCGCCGTCGGGCCAGGTCTCGAGCACCGAGCGCACGATGAGCTCGACATCGTCGAGGTTCTGCTCGACCTCGAGGGTGTCGTACACCCGGTCGAAACCAGCCTGGTAGAGCTGATCGTCACTGACCCCGTGGGGGGCCTTGAAGTGGGCCATCCCCACCGACTCGACGAAGCCATGTGCCATCAGTGCGCCGGTCGAGACCACCGCGTCGAGCATCCCATGGTCGAGCATGTCGCAGAGCACCAAGCCTTGCTTGGCGACGGTCATCGCGCCCGAGAAGGTGCCGACCACGAAGCAGTCCGGGTCGCTCACCATTTCGTGGAGCACGTCGGCAGCCTCGCCGAGCTGGCGACCGCCGAAGGCGGTGCTCTTCATCGCCGTCAACAGCTCCGAGAAGCTGTGGACCTGCGCGAGATCGATCGCGGACAACGGCTCGAGCTCGAGCTCGAGTTCCGCGCCGCCCGGCGCGCCGCCGCCCAGCGCACCGAATCCACGTTTCGGAGTCTTGGCCATGGTCTGTCCTCTCCGTTCCCTCAATTTCGCCCCAAGGATACGCGCAGTGGCGGCCGTACGGGTCAAGCTGGCCCGGACGTAAGGTCGGCATCTGCGTCCCGAGCGCTCGGCCCGACGCCCACCACTCCTAGGTCGTGATTCGGGAGGGTGGTAGTCTTCCACCACCGCCGTTCCATCGCCGCGCTCTGCGGCGGCGGACAGGGTGAAGGGCCGTGCTCGGATGAACCGGCGCGGACGGTGTTGTAGTTGCCCCGGAGGACTTGTCGATGAGAGTCTCGTTCCTAAAGCCACCGATCGGCGGAATCATCGGCCTGGAGATGATTACCTTCGTCGAACCGCTCGGGCTCGAGTGCGTCGCCGGCGCTCTCGAAGAGCACGGCCATCAGTGCCAGATCGTCGACTTGAGGATCGACGGCTTTCTGCCGGGACTCGAGAAGGCGAAGCGCTTCGACCCGCAGATCGTCGGCCTGCAATGCAACTTCACAACCGAGCGCTTTCGGCTGCAACGGGTCGCCCGCGAGGTCAAAAGGGTGATGCCCGACGCGTTGTTGGTGGTCGGAGGCCACGACGCCTCGCGAGATCCCCAGTGGTTCCGCCAAGAGCCGATCGACATCGTGGCGGTCGGCGACGGCGAGGAGATCATGCCGATGCTGGTCGACGCCTACCAGAAGAACGGCGACCTGAGCGTGGTGCCAGGCCTGATGATCAACACCGCGGACGGCCAGGTGTCCACGGGCCACGCGCCGGCCCGCGGCGACATCGACGACCTGCCGATGCCCGCTCGCCATCTGATCGCCGAGTATGCCAGCGAGTACTACATCAACTTCCGCCGGCCGCTGGCGCTGATGGAGAGCGCGCGCGGCTGCCCGTTCAAGTGCAATTTCTGTTCGGTGTGGAAGTTCCATGAAAGCTCGTTCCGCGAGAAGTCTCCCGAACGGGTGGTCCGCGAGCTCCAGACTATCCAGGCCGACAACATCTTCCTCACCGACGACATCTTCTGGATGAATGTCAAGCGCGGCCGCGCGCTCGCCGAGGCGATCCGCGAGGCCGGGATCAAGAAGCACTACACGATCCAGACCCGCTCGGACATCATCACCAAGTTCCCCGAGCTGATCGAGATGTGGAAGCAGTGCGGTTCGATGACGATCTTCCTCGGCCTCGAGAAGGTCGACGACGCAGGCCTCAAGTCGGTCAACAAAAGCAACACCGCCGCCAACAACGACCGGGCGATCGAGATCCTCCAGGACCTCGACATCGGCTATACCCCGAACTTCATCGTCGACCCGAGCTGGGACCATAGCGACTTCGACAAGCTCAAGCGCTGGATCGACCGCACCGGCGCCTACAACAGCGGCTTCTCGGTGCTCACTCCGCTGCCCGGTACCGACCTCTGGGACGAGGTCAAGGACGATGTCAACACCTCCGACTGGGAGCTCTTCGACATCGCCCACAGCGTGTTGCCGACCAAGCTGCCGCTCGAGGAGTTCTACCGGGAGTACGCGGGCTTGTGGCAGCACGCGGTCGATGTCCGCTACCGGCTCAAGGGTCGGATCGCCACCCACTTGGCACTGGTCGCCGCGCTCGCCACCCGCAAGGTGACCGTGGCGGCCCTGCGCAAGGGAATGCGGATGGGGAACGTGTTGGCGCGTCCCGAGTCTTTCCTTCGAGCCCACCGCGAGAGCTCGACGCGGCTCGCCGAAGCCGCCGAGCTCGCAGTGGCGGGCTGAACTCAGAGCAGGCCGGCCAGGCCGACCTGCTCCGAGGTGTAGCGGGTAACCCTACGGACAGGTAGCGAAGGCCTTGGTGTCCAGCACCGGCTGGAACGGGGTTCCCAGGGGATTGCTGTAGGCCTTGCTTTGCCCGGTCTGGGTGTCGACCACCGTCAGCTTGACCTCCACATCGGTCATGCCGGCGGCGAACACCCAGTAGTTGTTGAAACCGTCGAGGTTGCAGGCGTTGAGCACCCTGACGGTGACCTCGATGCCCTCCGGGCTGAAGAACCAGAAGTAGCCCGACTCCTTGGTGAGCATCACCGCCTGGCCCTCGCCCGAGGCCTTCGCCGTCTTCCATTGGGCGCTGACCTGGAAGCGATCGCCACCGAAGAAGGCCGCAGCGTCGCCGCAGGCCGACTGGCGAATACGGTTGCCGTCGGTGCGCCCAACCATCGCCGAAGGGATGGTGATCGTCGGGTCGTTGCCCCCCATCGTGATGACGCCATTGCCGGCGTTGTTGACCACAATCGCGCCGATCGCGCCGGCGTTCTGGGCGTTGGCGACCTTGGTGGTGAAGCCGCAGCTGCCGCGGTCGATCAGGGCGATCTTCCCCGCTAGCTCCCCTGGGTTGTTGGCCGGGGTGCAGCCGTTGAAGTTGGTGGCGTCGGCCACCCCATCCTTGAGACAGGCGACTTGGCCGGTGAGCCCGCCGGCTGGAATCGGGCCCCCGAACGCGGCTTGCGCGATGTTGTAGGTGCCGGCAATCTTCGCCGGCGCGCCGATGACGAGCTCGGGCACCCCGGGGGTGAGCGTGTTCTTCGCCGCGTCGTTGGCGAACGGACCTTCCCAGGTCACCTGGGCGACGTTGCGCGCTGACTGGGCGCGCTCGGCGTCGCTCATCTGGTCCCAGAACAGGCCGCTGGTGTTGTCGAACGTCCACAGGTCGAAGATCCCGGGCAGGCCGCCGGACTGTGCACCCGTATCCTCGTTCGTGAAGTTCGAGAAACCGAAGCCGTGGCCAAGCTCGTGGAGCACCGTTCCGGCGGAATCGAAGGCGCTTGCCGGCGCCTTGCCGTCGAGACCGTAGTACCAGCCGGTGCCCGCACCCAGACACTGATCATCGATGGCGCTGTTCATGAACACGACGATGTCACCACCCCCGTCCGCCACCGGTCCGGTGACGTCCGAGCCGACCAGCGACTCGGCGAGGGCGGCGTGGAAGAAGGTGGGGCCTGGCAGGCCGCCGCCTTCGAGGGGGACGATGAACGTCGTGCCGGCCGCCGCCAGGGTTGCACCCGCGCCTTCAGCGCAGAACAGGTCCTGCCAAGTGACGATGACGTCGACGTCGACGGTGCTGTCCAGGGTGTTGGCCCAGGCGCCGAGCACCGCGTTGAAGAGGTTCTGCCGCGCCTCGCCGAGGGTGGCCGCCGGGTTGCCCGGGGCGCCGGGGAAGGGCCGCGGATCGGTGAAGCCGACGCCCGGCGGGTCGGCGTCGAAGATGTTGACGGTGAGCGTGCCGTTGCCCCAGAAGACGTCCTGCATCTGGCCAGGCGTGATGTCGAGGCCGAGGAACGGCAGGTCGCCGGTGGCGAAGGGCTCCATCAGCAGGTTCGGCGTCGCCGAGGTGTCCCAGTGCGAGAGCGAGGAGCCGCGCTGCACGGGGTCGGGGGAAAAGAGCAACAGCGAGCCGCCGGTGTGGGTGCCCTGGAGACGGTCGTTGTTGACCTTCAGCCTTGCCTCGACCTGGGCGAGGGCAGGAACGGTTAGCAGTAGGCCGAGAACGGGAGCGATCGAGCGAAGGTGGAGCGCGCGCACGTTACTGATCCTTCCCGACGCTGGTTGTCGCCGCGGCTTTCGTGACCGCGGTCGAGTCGGAGCAGAACTCCTGGCCGTCGGCATCCACGAACATGGTGTGGATGAGCTCGACCGGCAGCGGCAACATCCGCTGGCCGCCTAGCGAGGTCGAGGGCTCGGCCTTCGGGGTCACGTACGGCTCGCCGCCGGTGAAACGAGCCTCGGTCGCCTTCTTGAAGGCGGCTGCCAGCTCGGCGCGCTGAGGCGCGGACGCTTTCTGCGCCACGTGCCAGTTGAGCGTCGCCTTGCCGACGACGACCGTGCGCGTCGCTTGTTCCTGGTCTGGGGGCGGCTGAACGGCCGCGGCCGGCAACGCCGCCGCCGTCAGCACGAGAGCCATTGCGACCCATTGGGCCGGGTTGACGGGTGTCCGACGAGTTCTGGACGACATGGGAGCCTCCTATCGGGGTTGAGGTTCTCTCGGCCGGCGTAGTCGAAGGGAGACGGGGCATCCCCTTCTCGGGCGCCACCGATGCTTTCGGAACGGACCCGATGCTATCTCGCTTTCACTATCCCTTTCTCTGACCGCCTCGGACAGGTGCTCGCAGCGAGATCCGTCGACGAATCGTCAACGGCGAGCGTGCCCTGGACGGTTCCAGCTGGAGCTCGAAGGCGCCCTGGCGCTCTCGAGACACTCCAGCTCGAGTACTCCGCCTCGACGGATCCCGCCGGCGTAGGATCACCGGGTCAACGGGTGTCCCGAACATGGTCGTCGATCCGCTCCAACTCGCGCCGCACATCGCTCTCGCCGAGCGCCGCATTCGGCCCTACGTGCGGACGACACCGGTGGAACGATCCCCAGCACTCGAGCGGCCGGGGGACACCGTTCACCTCAAGCTCGAGAACACCCAACTGACCGGCTCGTTCAAGATCCGTGGCGCGTTCAACAAGCTGCTCGACCTCGACCCCGAGACTCGCGCCCGCGGGGTGGTTGCGGCGTCGACCGGCAACCACGGCATGGCGGTCGCTTGCGCCGCGCAGGCTCTGGGCTGCGCCGCCATCGTCTTCGCTCCGGAGACCGCCGCGAGTTCCAAGATCGACGGCATTCGCGGCCGCGGCGCCGAGGTCCGCCAGGTCGGCGACGACGGCCTGGTCGCCGAGCGCGCCGCCCGCGAGTATGCCGAGACCCACGGTCTTGCCTACGTGTCGCCATACAACGACCTGGCGGTGATCGCCGGACAGGGAACGATCGCGATCGAGCTCGAAGCGCAGCTCGCGGCATTCGATGTGGTTTACATAGCACTCGGCGGCGGCGGGCTGCTATCGGGGATCGCGGCGTGGCTGGCCTCGGTGCGGCCCGAAGTCGAGATCGTCGCCTGTTCACCGGAGAACTCGGCGGTGCTCCACCATTCGATGGCGGCAGGCCGCATCCTCGAGCTCACCTCAACGCCGACCTTGTCCGACGGCACCGCCGGCGGCGTCGAGCCGGGAGCGGTCACCTTCGACCTGTGTCAGCGATTCGCGCACCGCTCGCTGCTGGTCTCCGAAGCGAAGATCGAAGACGCCCTGCGCCTGGTGATCGGGCGCCACCACACATTGATCGAAGGCGCCGCCGCGGTGGCGGTCGCCGGCCTGTCCAGCGACCCGGGCCGGCAACCCGGGCAGCGATCGGTGGCGATTCTGTGCGGCGCAAACATCGACCCCGCGGTCTTGCGACAGATACTCTGAGCGACCGCGGAGCATGCGGCTCAGCTCCCGGGGGATCGCGTCGAGCGAGCTCCTTTCGACCGCATTCGAAGAGCGCGAAGTGGTTCGCGGAAGGGAAGCGGAGCGGAATCTACGCGTCTTTCGGGGCGCACCGATTCATCGCGACCGTCAAGGCGCGAGCTCGCGGTAGAATCGAACCATGGTGGGCGATTCAGCTCGAGACACGACACTCGAGCAGCGGAGCGAGCGCCGGCGCGAGAATCTCGTCGCGAACCGAGCCTCCAGTTTCGCCCAAGCCGAGGCTTGGGACCTTGAGTTCTGGCAACGCCTTACTCCGGAGGACAGGCTGTCGGCCTTGGTGGCGCTTCGCCGAGAGGTTGAGTTGGTCGAGGCCGCTCGCCGGGAATCCCGACGAAGGCCCTAGCGGCGTTTGGGAGCCCCTATCTCCTGGACCCCG
>JAQBHE010000332.1:0-5976 GCA_032128015.1 Holophagae bacterium | reverse complement strand
GGTCGTCGTCCGGGTACCAGGCGACCTGCGACAGGAAGCCGTTGATGCCGCCGCCATGCGAGACCTTCGGCCGGTCGTCGAGCTTGCCGATGGCCAGGCCGAACCCGTATCCGATCTCCTGGCCGTTGGGCAAATGTCGGCGCGTGCTCATCTTGGCGAACGACTCCGGAGTCACGACCTGCCCGCGGCTGAGTGCGAGCAGCCAGCGCAGCAGGTCGCTCGACGACGAGCCCAGAGAACCTGCCGCGTACGGTAACGCCATGCTCAGCGGATCGTCGTTCCGGAGCTTGCCCTCGGCCAGCTCGTAGCCCTCGGCGCGCCCCGGCACGATCGCCGTCTCGTCGAGGTAAGTGGTCTCGCGCAGCCCGAACGGCACCAACAGGTTGGCGCGCAGAAAGTCGGCGTAGCTCTGGCCGCTCGCGTGCTCGATGACCATGCCGGCGAGAAAGTAGCCGGAGTTGCTGTACTGGTAGCGGTCGCCGGGCTCGAACTCGAAGGGCGCCGCCGAGAACAGGTCGGTCATCTCGCGGTGGCTCAAGTCGAGGCGCGACTTCGACCAGAACTCGGGCATCTCGGTGTAGCCCTTGATCCCTGAGGTGTGGTCGAGCAGCTGGGCGAGGGTGATCGAGAATCCCTTGGTGTCGTAGTCGGAGAGGTGGCGGCGGAGGTCATCGTCGAGGTCCAGCTTGCCGCGCTCTTCGAGCAGCAGCATCGCAGCGGCAGTGAACTGCTTGGTGACCGAACCGATGCGATACACCGTGTGCTCGGTGGCGCTCACTGCATTCTCGATGTCGGCGAGGCCGTAGCCCTTCATCACCAAGAGATCGCCGCGGTGATGAACCGCAATCGATGTTCCCGGCACCTGGAGCTCGGTCATCGAGCGCTCCACGAGCTGGTCGATGCGTTCGAGCATGACGGCAAGGTCCGGGCGCTCGGAGGCAGCGGCCGTCGCCACGAGAGTGGCTAGCGTTGCGGCGGCGAGCATTTGAGGGGCAAGTCGACAAAGGGCAGCTTTGGTCATCGGGGGCTCCGCTCGAGGATCAGATAGAGATTGCAGCGGTCCGCGCCGCCGGGGCCAAAGTATCGCGCGACTTCGACCGCCGGAAGACCGGCGATCAAGCGCTCGATCTCGGCTTCCGCAGAATGGTGACAGTAACGGGCTGGCGCGTCGCCGGCGACCCCGGCCGCATTGCCGAAGGTCAGCAGGTGGTCGTCGACCTCGAGATCGTCGAGATCGACCCCGAACGCCGCCGGGTGCTCGATCCACGACGCGCGCCGGCGCTCGAACCCGGGATCGTCGACCAGCTGCCAGAACGAGCAGGCGACGAGGCCGCGGTCGACCACCGAATCGAGGCTGCGCGCCAGCAGTTGGCGACGCAGCGCGAAGCTGGGGATGTGGTGAGTGAGCCCGAAGGCAACGGCCGCCGCGAGAGTTCCCGGAAACCAGGGCTTGGTCTCGCCGCCGAGCCAAGAGAGCAGGTCGAGGCGCTGGAAACCACAGCGGTTGCCGAGGTGGGCGCAACGCTCCCGCGCGACCCCCAAGAGCTCCTCGCTCTCGTCGACCCCCAAGACCCCGAAGGTCGGCTTCGAGCCGCTCCTGCTCGAGCCGCGCTCGCGAAGGCTCTCCTCGAGGAACACCGCGAAGCGGCCGTTGCCACAGCCGAGGTCGAGGATCCGTGGCGGCGTCGCAACTGTCCCAGCCGGCGAAACTGTCCCGGCCGCCGCGACCTCGGCTACCGCGGCGGCGCGGTCGAGCGCCGGCACCAGGTGATCGATGACCGTCTCCCAGCCGCCCCAGCCACGGTCGCGGGTGCGGTCGAAGGCGACAGCGTGGTCGCGGTAGAAACGCCGGTTGATCGCGGCGAGCGCGGCGATCGTCGACGTCTTCACCCGCGGCGCCGGCTCGCTACGGCGAACCGAGACTCGAACCGCCGTCGACCGGGATCACCACGCCGGTGACCCAGTCGTTGCGCGGATCGCATAGCGCCACTGCGATGCGCGCGATGTCTTCGGGCGCGCCGATCCGGCCCAGTGGCACCTGAGCGCCGAAGGACGCCAGGAATGCCTGGGCGTCGGCGGGCGCCATCATGGTGTCGAAGATCGGGGTCTCGATGACTCCGGGGCTGATCGCGTTGACCCGGATGCGATCTGTGGCGAGCTCGAGGGCGAGGCAGCGGGTGAGCATGTCCACCCCGGCCTTGGCCGCCGAGTACACCGAGTAGTTCGACAGCGGCGACAGGGTGACGTTCGACGAGATGTTGAGGATCGCTGCGGTGCGCGCTTCGCGATGGCGCCGTAGGTGGGGGAGGGCGGCGCGGATGGCGTGGATCGGACCCTTCAGGTCGATGTCGATCACCGCGTCGATCTCGTCGGGTGCGTGCGATTCGATCGGTCCGCCGCGGGCGATGCCGGCGGTGTTCACCAGCAGGTGGAGGTCGCCCAGCCGCTCGACGACGGCGGCGACGACGGTCGCGATCTTGCTCGGGTCGGCGACATCGCCAACGACCGCGACGCCGACCACTCCGAGTGCTTCGATCTCGGCGACGGTACTCTCGAGCGGCTCGAGCCGCCGTCCCGCGACCGCGACCCGGCAGCCGTCGCGGGCGAGGGCGAGGGCGATCGCACGGCCGATGCCGCTGCCGCCGCCGGTGACCAATGCGCAGCGAGTGGTCGTTGGGTGAGGTGCGCTCGGCATCGGCTGGGCAAGGTACCAGAGCGGGGAGGGTCCAGCAACGTGAGCGCATCGGCGGGGGCGATGACATGGGAGCGGTAGGCTCGCCGTCGTGTCGATGATGTGGATCCTGTCCACGTGTCTGCTGTTGCCGGCCGCAATTCAGGGCGAGCCGCCGGCTCGCCTGGTGCTGGAGGACCACGACCACTTGCCGCTCGGCTTTGCGAGCGCGGTGCTCGAGGGTCTCGGTGTCGCGTACCACGACGATTCGAGTTTGGCCTTCGCCTGGTACCAGCCGGCGTTGGACCAAGCCCCTCGCACGCGGGGTTTCGCACCGGATGACCCGGGATCGACGGAGAGCACCGCCCCGGCGTCTCGGTTGTGGTTGAGCCGGGAGGTGTTTGCGGCGGCGAAGGGCAGGCTGCGGATCGGGGAGCTGCCGATCGACGTGGTCGAGAACCTGGTGTTTGCTCTTCTCCTCGCTCGCCTCCATGGCGAAGTCGAGGACGGTTCCGAGGTCGGACGATGGCTGCGAAACGACGCTGCTCAGCGAGAAACAGCGAGCCAGAACGCCGACGACGAACTGGCGGCGACGATGATGGCAGTGGCGTCGTTCGGGTCCTATCTGGTGTCGGTGGCCAACGAAGTCGAGCGGCTCGATCGCCGAAGTCGCGGCCGCGGCGACCGCGTGCGCGGCAAGAGCGTGCGCGGTGACCACGTGAGCGGCGAACGCGGAGTCTGCCAAGTGATCCGAGATCGAGTCGGCATTTTCCTGGTCTGGGAACGAGCCTTCGGTCGCGAGTTCCCTACCAGCGCATTCGCGGGCCGAGGAGAGACCTTGCGCGCGGTGGCAGTCGATGGCCAGCGGCTGGTCGTCGAGAAGGTGTTGGGCGCGAGCTGGACCGGGGACGCTCTCCACGACTTTGGTCCGCGGTACTGCCGGGGCGTGCGCGAGGAAAAGTGACCGTCACCGGTCGCACAGGCGACAAGGCCTCGGCGCCTGTCGCTCGGCTCCGCCCGTCGACCTGAACCGCTCCACAGGCGACGTACCCCGGTGTGCCGCTTCGTCCTGACTGAGATAGCGTTCGGGTCTGAACAAGGAGGCTCGATGTCCGCGCTCTTCGATCAGATCAAGTCCGCGCTCGACCGGTTCTCCGCAGCCTGGGAATCCAACGACGGCGCTGCCGTCGCCAGGTTCTTTGTCGAAGACGGCGCTCTCATGAGTCCCTTCGGCGAACGCGCCGACGGGCGCGCCGCCATTGCCAGCATGTACTCCGAGTACTTCGCAGGCCTGCTGCGCGGTACCTGGACCACCTTCCACCTCACCCGCGTCCGCGCCGTCGCTGACAACCATGTCTTTGCCGATGGCGAGCAGACCATCTACGCCTCAGACGGCAACGTCGTTCTCGCCGTCCACCTGGCTGCGCTGCTGCGTCGCGACGATGACGACTGGCGCTTCGCCGACGCGCGGCCATTCATCGTCGCCGCCATCCCGGACTGAGCTGGCTAGGCGCCGTGCCGGTCAGGCGCTGTGCCGGCCGGGCCGGCCGCTGTCAATGGTTCCAACCGGCGTCGTCGAGCTCGCCGCGGGTCTCTTGGCGTGCACGGGCCGCGGCCTCGGGCGCGAACTTGTCGAAGACGCGTCCGAGACGCGGGTCGTCGCCCGCCAACAGCCGGCGCAGCGGTAACAAGTCGAGCCGGCGCACCGCTTCGTCCTCGCTCCAGCCCGCCGCTTTCGACGCCGCGGCGTGCTCGATCAACCGATCCAAGAACTGCTGGGCCTTGTCGAGCTGCCCCTTGCCGCGGAACACCGGACCGTGGCCCGGAACGATCAGCTCGAAGTCGAGCTCGCGGAGTCGCGTCAGCGAGCGGGACCAGGCGGCCGGCGAGCCGTGGCCGACATAGGGCATGACATCGAGCAGATCGCCGGTGATCAGCACCTTCTCCCGCGGCAGGAAGACCACGGTGTCGCCGCGGGTGTGCCCGGGAAGATGGATCAAGCGGATCTCGCGATCGCCCTGGAACAGGGTCAGGCGCTGCGAATAGGTTCGGGTCGGAGCGAGCAGCTCGGTCACGCGAAGAATCCCGAGACGCTCCTGCTCGCGATCGATCGCCGCACGTTGCCCGAGGCGTTGCTCCGCGGTCAGCGGTTGGCCGTCGAGACGGGCGCCCTTGCGTAGCTGCTCCTCGGCGCGCGGCAGGAGCTCTGCGAGCCGGGCGATCTCTTCGTCGACGGAGGCCTTGGCGCGCTGCGGGACGTCCGCGGTCAGGGTCTCGTGGCCGATGATCTCGACCTCGCCTGCGAGCTCGCGGTAGAGCGCGTTGCCCTGGGTGTGGTCGCTGTGCCAGTGGGTGTTGACCAGAGTGCGAATCGGCAGCTTGGTACGAGACGCAATCTCGCCGAGCAGCGCCCGCACCCTCGTCGGGTCAGCTTGAGCATCGACGATCAACACGTCGCGTTCGCCGACGATCACCGCCGAGTTCGAGTCGTTGACCCAGAGTTCTCGAGGATGGATCGCGGCGTACACCCCGTCGGCGACGCGCTCGATCTGCCAAGAGAAGGGAACCTCGTCCTGGGCGACCGCGATGCTGGTCCCCAGCGCGAGGGCGAGAGCGCTCAGCACGACCGACGAGTGGCGAGCCATGCCGAAACTAGCGCCGGCGGAACAAGAACAAATGCTGGGTCGGCAAAGTCTCGATCAGCTCAGCGAGCTCGAATCCCGCCGGTAGCCACTCCGCCAACACCTGGTCCTTCGACATCCGGTGCTCGGTCTTGATGTGCGACGCACTGTCGCCTTCGAGGCGAAACTCGACCAGTGCCACCACCCCGCTCGGGGTGAGAGCCTGGCGCATCGCTTCGAGCATCGGCTCAGGTCGCTGGAGCTCGTGGTAGACATCGACCAGCAGGATCAGGTCGAGCGTTCCCGCCCCCAACCGCGGATCGGTGGGAGTGCTGAGCACGTTCTCGATGTTGGTGATTCGGGCTTCGGTCGCCAGCCGAGCCGCGATCTCGAGCATTTCGGCCTGGATGTCGACGCAGCGAACGTGGCCACTCGGTCCCACCAGAGCGGCGAGGCGGCGGGCGTAGTAGCCGCTCCCGCAGCCGAGGTCGGCGACGGTGGCGCCTGGGCGCAAGGGCAATGCCGCGAGGAGCGCCGCCGGATTCTCTTCACTCTCGCGATCGGCTCGCTCGAGCCAGGGTGCGCCCTGATAGGTCATGACGCCGGCGATCCGGCGTCCCTTGAACACCCCGGGCTCCTGCGCGCCGCAAAACACGGCGGCGCCGAGGAGGGCGAAGGCGGCAA
>JAQBHE010000331.1:0-3088 GCA_032128015.1 Holophagae bacterium | reverse complement strand
CCTGCGCCAAGCCCACCGAGCCGGCTACACCGAGCCCGACCCGCGGGAAGACCTCTCCGGTCGCGATGTCGCGCGCAAGCTGCTGATCCTCGCCCGTGAAGCCGGAGCGCGGCTCGAGCCCGGCGACATCGAGCTTGTGCCGTTCGTCGAACCGCCGCCGGCGCAAGACCTCGAGGAACTGTGGCAGGAGCTGCCTGCTCTCGACGCCGAGCTCGCGCGGCAGATCGATGGCGCGCGCGACCAGGGCCGGGAGCTTGCCTACGTCGCCCGCCTCGAAGCCGGACACGCGCGGATCGCGCTCGAGGCGGTGGACTCCTCTCACCCGTGCTTCGGGATCACCGGCACCGACAATCTGTTCGCCCTGACCACCAGCCGCTACCAGGCTTCGCCGCTGCGAATCCGTGGTCCGGGGGCTGGCGTCGACGTCACCGCCGCTGCCGCGCTCGCCGGCATCCTCCGGGTCCAGGACTTGGCCCGGGAATCGCAGCGATCCCAGCACGGCGCCGACGCGCCGCCGGCGTGATCGGCGGAGGCTCGGTGACTGCGCCCGCGGTTCGCGTTTTCGCACCGGCTTCGGTGTCCAACGTCGGCTGCGGCTTCGACGTCCTCGGCTTCGCCATCGAGGGGCCCGGCGACATCGTGACCGTCATGCGCGCGCGTGCTCCGGGCGTCGAGATCACGCGGATCGACGGCGACGGCGGGCGGCTGCCGCTCGACCCCGAGCGCAACACCGCGGCGCGCGCTGCCGCGGCCGCCCTCGCCCACCTCGGGGAGGCGGCTGGCGTCCGGCTCGAGATCGAGAAACGGATGCCGCTCTCGAGCGGCCTCGGCTCGAGCGCAGCGAGCGCGGTGGCAGCGGCGCTCGCGACGAGCGAGCTGTTCGGCGCCGACTGCACCGCGACCGAGCTGCTGCGTTTCGCGCTCGAAGGCGAGTGCTTCGCAAGCGGCTCGTACCACGCCGACAACGTCGCCCCGTCGCTGCTCGGCGGCTTTGTCCTGGTGCGCTCGCTCGACCCCGAGCCCGACATCGTGCCGCTGCCGGTGCCTGCCGGGCTCGCTTGCGCGCTCGCTCGGCCACACCTCGAGATCGAGACCGCCGGGGCGCGCGCTCGGTTGCCCAACTTGCTGCCGCTTTCTACCGCGGTCGCCCAGTGGGGCAACGTCGGAGCGCTGGTGGCGGCGCTTTATCGCGGCGACCTCGAGTTGCTCGGGCGCGCGCTGTGCGACCGGGTCGCTGAACCGCTGCGCAAGGGCACGGTGCCGGGCTTCGATCGTGCCCTGCTTGCTGCGCGCGACGCCGGCGCCCTCGGCGGCAGTCTGTCGGGGAGCGGCCCGACGGTGTTCGCCCTGTGCGCCGACCGCGCGACCGCCGAGCGCGCGGCGGCGGCGATGGCGGCTGTGATCGAAGACGAAGCCGGCGTTGGCTGCGACGCACTGGTGTCGGCGGTCGGCGCTCGCGGAGCGCACCGACTGTGACCGCAGCGGTGCGTTTTCGCAGCACCGCGAGCAGCGGGAATAGCGCGGGCTGCACAGGCGCGGGTAGCACTGCATCGGTCGACCTGGCGACCGCTATGGTCTCGAGCACCGCTCCCGACGGCGGGCTGTGGCTCCCGGAACGAATCGAACCGTTGTCCGCGTCCTTCCTCGAGCGTCTCGGCGGGCTGCCGTTCCCCGAGGTCGCGCTGCCGGTGTTGCAGGCGCTGTTCGGCGATGCCCTCGAGGTCAAAGAGCTCCGCGACATCGTCGACGATGCCTTCGACTTTCCGATCCCACTGGTCGAGGTCGAGCCCGGGGTCTTCGCGCTCGAGTTGTTCCACGGACCCACCCTCGCATTCAAGGACATCGGCGCCCGCTTGATGGCGCGTCTGCTCGCCCGGCTGCTACCGCAAATCGAGTCAACGGGAACCGGAGCAGCGCCAGGGTGTGAGTACACCGTCCTCGTCGCCACCAGCGGCGACACCGGCAGCGCGGTCGCCCAGGCCTTCCATCGGCTTCCCGGATTCCGCGTCGTGGTGCTGTTTCCGGCCGGTCGGGTCACCGAGCTCCAGCGGCGGCAGTTCTCCACCCTCGGCGACAACGTCGCCGCGGTCGAGGTCGCAGGCTCCTTCGACGATTGCCAAGCGCTCGCCAAGCGGGCGTTCGCGGACTCGGCGCTACGCTCCCGCCAGCGCCTGGTGTCGGCGAACTCGATCAACGTCGGCCGCTTGCTCCCGCAGGCGTGCAGCTACTTCCAGATCACGAACACCCTGCCGGCCGAGCTGCGCTCGCGACCGCTCGTGGTGGCGACGCCGAGCGGCAATTTCGGCCACCTGACAGCCGGGGTGATCGCGCGCCGCCTCGGCTTCGTGGCGTTGCGGCTGGTCGCAGCGACCAACCGCAACGATTCGGTGCCCGAATACCTGCGCACCGGAGAGTTTCGCCCGCGGCCATCGGTGACCACGCCTTCGAACGCCATGGACGTCGGCGACCCGAGCAACTTCGCCCGCCTGCTCGCGCTCTACGGTGGCGATCGCGAGGCGATGCGCGCAGAGATCGAGGGCCTCTCGTTCTCCGATTCCGACACCTTGGCGGCGATCCGCCGACTGTTCACCGAGCGCGGCTACTTGCTCGACCCGCACGCGGCGGTCGGCTACCTGGGCGCGCGCGCGGTCCTTAGGACCGCTCCCGCGGGCAGCATCGCGGTGTTCCTGGCGACCGCGCACCCGGCGAAGTTCGGCGAGATTGTGGCGGCGGCGATCGGCGAGCCGGTGGCGCTGCCCGAGCCGCTACATCGAGTCCGCGATCTTGCCGAGCGGGTGATCTCGATCCCGGCGGACTACCGCCGCTTGATCGCCATCCTCGAGCGCTGAGGTCGGTGCGCTTCGGCTACGCTCGGCTCCATCCGGCGTCTCGCGCAACCGCGGTCGCGCTCTCGGCCGCACGGCTCTCGGCGAGAGCGCACTTCCGATTCTTAGTCGCCCGTCCGAACGAACTCGATTGCGACACCCAAGTCGAGCTCGAGCCAGGCGCGATCGCCGGTCAGAACTGGCAAGCCCATCCGGCGGCCCAAAGCGAGACAGGCGCGGTCACCGAGGGAAAGCCCGAGCTT
>JAQBHE010000330.1:0-9818 GCA_032128015.1 Holophagae bacterium | reverse complement strand
GACGGCGCCTTCGCCCCCGGAGTGAGCGCGCCCGCGGCGAACGGCCTCGACCCCGCGCTATGGCTCGAGGCCGCCGAGCGCGCGGGCCGCTGCCCCTGGGTGCGCTCGCTGGACATCGTCGAGCTGTCCCCGAAGCACGATCGCGGAGGCTGCACCGCGCGGCTCGCGGCGCTCACCGTCTGGCGGTTCCTGCGCGGGCGAGCGCGACGGCGGCGCGAGGCGTTGCCGGTGTGAAGCGGTTCGAACGACCCCAGCCCTGCGCCCAACGAGCCACCCCATGCGGGCAGTGCGTCGCGCGACCGCCAGCGGTACGATGGCCGTGCATCGGCGCGTCGGCGCTGGCCTGGAGTCCTTCATGAAGTGGTCTTTTCGCATCCTCACGATTGCCGGCATCGACCTCAAGGTGCACGCGACCTTCGCGCTGATCCTGGTGTGGGTCGCGTACTTGCAGTGGCGCGCGGGCGGGTCGGTGGCGTCGGCGATCGCCGCGATGGTGTTCGTGCTGGCGTTGTTTGCCTGCGTGGTGCTCCATGAACTGGGGCACGCTTTGATGGCGCGGCGCTTCGGGGTGCGCACCCGCGACATCATCCTGCTGCCGATCGGCGGTGTCGCCCGGCTCGAGCGGATCCCCGAGCAGCCGCGCCAAGAGCTGTTGATTGCGATCGCCGGGCCGGCGGTGAACGTGGTGATCGCGACCTTTCTCGGCGCGGCGCTGGTCGCCTCGGGACGCTGGGAACCGCTCGAGGTGATCGCCGCGGGCGGCGGCTCGTTCTGGCAGGAGCTGGTGATCGTCAACATCTTCTTGGTGGTGTTCAACCTGCTGCCGGCATTCCCGATGGACGGCGGCAGGATGCTGCGGGCGCTGCTCGCGATGCGCCTCGAGTACCTGCGCGCGACCGAGCTCGCGGCGCTCCTCGGACAGGGGCTCGCGTTCCTGCTCGGGTTCGCTGGCCTGTTCACGAATCCGTTCCTGGTGTTCATCGCGTTCTTCGTGTGGATCGGCGCCAGCCACGAAGCGTCGTTCGTGCGCATGAAGGAAGGACTCGGCGGGGTGCCGGTGTCGCGGGTGATGCTCACTGACTTTCGCGCCCTCGACCCTTCCGACCCGCTGGTCAAGGCGGTGGAGCTCACCCTCGCCACTTCGCAGCAGGATTTCCCGGTCGTCGACGCGGCGGGTCGGCCGGTGGGTGTGCTCACCCAGCCCAAGCTGTTCGCGGCGCTCGCTCACGGCGGCCAGGGTCAGCTTGCGGGAGAAGTGATGGACACCGACTTCGAGGTCGCGCATCCCAATGAGATGATCCAGCCGGTGGTCGAGCGGCTGCGCTCGCGCGGCTGCCGCACCGTGCCAGTGGTTGCCGGCGATCGCCTGCTCGGCCTGCTCACTCTCGACAATGTCGGGGAGTTTCTGGCTATCCGCACCGCGCTGCGAGAGGCCCACGTGCCGGTACGCGGGTTTGGGATTGTGAAGGGCTCGTGACCGCGAAGGGTGTCCGCGAGGAGTGATCGCGAAGGGAGTGCGCGAAGGAGTGAGGGAAGGAGTGAGGGAAGGAGTGACAGCGATGGATGACGAGTTTCGACGGATCTTGTTCTCGACCGATTTCTCGGAGACGTCCGAGACCGCCTTGCGCTACGCCACCAAGCTGGCGCGTGCGTTCGCCGCCGAGCTTCATCTATTCCACGCCATAGTTCCCCACGACTACCAGGGACGGCGGCGCGAAGCCGCTGCAGGATCGTCGGGCCTTCCGGCCGCCGATGCCCTCGGAGCTGCGCTATCCGAGGAGGCCGGGCAGCTGATGGCCGAGCTGGTCGCTGGCGGTGACCTCGCCGAGCTCGAGGTGGTGCGCGTCGAGCAACCGGCGGCTGCGGCGGCGCCGGCGATCGTTGACTATTCGGTGGGTCACGGGATCGATCTGGTGGTGATGGCGACCCACGGTCGACGTGGCGTCCGCCGGCTGTTCCTGGGCAGCGTCGCCGAGGAGGTGGTCCGCCACTCGTCGATTCCCGTGCTCACGGTCGGACCGGAGCCACGGTGGAGCGAGGCTTCGAGCCGGGGCCGCTTGTTGGTGGCGGTCGACTTCGGTGCGCTCACCGAGCGGTTGCTCGGTTTCGCACGGACCCTGGCTGTGCGCACCGGAGCGAGTATCCACCTGCTGCACGCGGTCGAGTTGCCGGCGCAGCCTCTGCTCTACGACACCGCGCCGGCGTTCCCCCAAGTGTCGTACCCCGAGGTCGAGCAGGAGGTGCGCGGGCGGCTCGAGGATGTCGCGGCGGGGCTCGCGGGTTTGCGGGTGAGCGTCGAGGTCGCGCGCGGCGCTCCCGCTCAGGCGATCGCCGACTGGTGCGAGGAGCACCGCCCCGACCTGGTGCTCGTGGGCAACCACCGGCGCACCGGTCTCGAACGCTTCTTGCTCGGCAGCGTCACCGAGCAGGTCGTGAATCGGATCGCCGGTGCGGTGCTGACGGTGCCGGCGGCGGAGGAGTAGGAGAGGAGCGATTGCCCTCGTTCTCGGGAACGGCTCGCAGACGAAGATGAGCAGCCCCAAGCGCGCGATTCGCTTCTACTTCGACTTCATCTCTCACAACGCGTATCTCGCGTGGACCCAGATCCACGCTCTCGCCGAACGGCACGACGCGCGAGTGCTGCCGGTGCCGGTGCTGTTCGCCGGTCTGCTCGGAGCCCACGGGCAGCTCGGGCCGGCAGAGATTCGGCCCAAGGCCTGGTGGATGGTGCGCGACGTCATGCGCAAGGCAGCGGATCTCGGGGTGCCGCTCGCGCCGCCCGCGTCGCACCCATTCCGCCCGCTGCTGGCGCTGCGAGTCGCCGGGCTGCCCCGCGAACCAAGCGCCGAGCGCGCGGTGATCGATCGGCTGTTTCGGGCGGCATGGGCGGAGAGCCGGAGTGTCGAGGATCCGGTGGTGGTCGCGGGTTTGCTGGATGAGATCGGCATCGCTGGTGTAGCCGGCATCGACGGGGCCGCGGCGGTCGCTGAGGCGTCGGAGGCTGCGGCCAAAGAGCGCCTGCGCCGGGCGACCGACGGCGCGATTGCTGCGGGGGTGTTCGGTGTGCCGACGATGGTCGTTGACCAGGAGTTGTTCTGGGGTTACGACGACTTCGGTTTTCTCGAGCGTTACCTCGCCGGGGCGGATCCGTTGCCCGCGGAGCGTCTCGCCGAGTGGCGGCGGGTGCGTCCGACCGCGATGCGCAAGGAAGTGTCGCGGCGGTAGGGCGTCGGGTGGGCCGAACGGATGTCGTGAAGGCGATGCTCTCGCAGTCGGCTGCCCAAGGTCAGCCGCTACCCCCCAGAGGGGGAGGATGTTGGCGCGGTTGTGGTCGAGGATCGGGCCGGTCGCTCGATCTCGGCGAGCATCTGGTCGATGTCGCCGGCGAGGAACTCGTGGCGGCTCGCCGCGCGAACAGCTGCCAGCTTGCGCTCGGGCGTGGCGGTCGGCTCGGAGTGTCGGGCTGCTCGCAAGGTGGTTCGAACCCATTCGGCGACCGTCATCTTGCGGGCCTTGGCGATCCGCTGGATTTCTCTGAGCTCGGCTGTGTCAATCAACACTTGGAGCCTCTGTTTCATGTCATGAGGATTGCGTGGCCTGTAGTCGGAAGTCAATGATCGGCGGGGCCGCTTCGCGGACGTCGTGTGAAGGCCGATGCTGTCGCACTCGGCCGCCCAAGCTCGGCCGCTACCCCGGGGAGGGGATGTTCGTCGGGGACGCAGGGGCCGTAGGGGGCGTTCGGAGGGGAGAGGATGGCGCGGCCGTGGTCGTGGATCGGGACGGTTGCGTGCGTCACTCACCCCTGCGCCAGCGCCTCAGATGTCGCGGGCGCGCCGACGGTACAGCAGCCGACGTCCGAACACGGTGAGCGCCAACGGCAGGAACCCGAGGTAGTAAGGGCTCGGTAGCACCTGGTGGCTCAATAGCTCGGTGATCGGGAAGGCCGGTCGCGGGCTCTTGCGGCGGCGAGAATCGCTAGCGCATGGACCATTCCCCAAGTCGAGGGGCCCGTCCGGGTCTCGGGGGTTCGGACAGCCTCCGAGCCCCGGGCCTGTTCGGGATTCTCAGCGACGGAAGAACGGCGTCGCGACCATTCGGGCGAGCGGTCGCGCCCGGCGCCACATCCTCTTGGTGTCGAGACCCTTGGCGAGGTCGCGCGGCGCTCGCGCCGAGGCCTCGATCGCCTTGCCGGCCGCGATCGCGGCGTTCTCGAAGGCGTCGCGCAACGCGCCGTCGCGGCCCTTCTTCGCCGACTTGTTCGAGCGGCGCCGGTAGCCTCTGAGCCCGACCTCGACCGCTCTTCCGATGCGCTCGGCGGCCCGGACACTCCCGGCGCCGAGTCGCTGGAGATCGCGCAGACCGCGACTGTACTTCTTCTTCCGCTTCTTCTTCTTCGTCTGGGGCTCGGCCGCGAGCGGCGATCCGCCAAGGTCGTCGGCGACCGGGCCGGCGGCGGCGCGCACGGTGGTTGCGGTCGTTGCGGCTGTCTTGGCGCCAGTCTGGGCGCTAGTTGTGGCGGGCGTCTCGACCATCTCTCACCCCCGGGTTCTCGCGTTCACCGATAGCAGTCCTTGTCATGGTACCTCCGGCCCGGTCTGTCGTCCAGCGGGCTTCCAGCCCTGCGGACTTCGGCCCCCGACGGTCGTCGAGGACCCGGGACTCAACGAGTCGAGTTTCCGGGTCCTCGAGGAAACCAGTCACCGTTCAGCGCTCGGCGGTGAGCTCGCGGAGGCGGGCCTCGGCGATCCGCGCCTGGTAGTGGGCGCCGTAGACGTCGAACGTGGCGGAGTTGAGCGCCGCGTGCTCGGCGACCACTCGATCGAAGGTCGCGAGCTGCTCGTCATATGCCGCGCGGGTGACCCGATACGCCTCGCGATGGTAGGCAAGCGCCATCTCGGCGACCCCGATCAGGCTGTACGCCTCCTGGGCTTCGAGCACGGCGCGGCGGACCTCCAGTCGCAGCCCCGACTCGAGCTCCTGCTTAGCGTTCTCCGCCATCGAACGACGGGCCCGGGCCTGGCCGAGGGCGCCGCTGCCGGTGGTGATGTACTTGAAGAAGGGGATCCCGACGGTGAGCGCGGCGCCGACGCTGTCGCCGTCGAGCAGGTTCTCGTTGTCGATCGACGAGTAGGTCGCCGCGAGCTTGAGTTTGGGGCGGTAGTGCGAGCGCGCCCCCCTTGGCCATGGTGTCGGCCAGCGCGATTCGCAAGTCGGCAGCCTCGAGCGCCGGGTTGTTGGCCAGGGCCTTTTGGGTCAGCCCTTCGGTGGCCAATTCCAGCGGCGGCGCTTCCAGGGCGTCGGTCAACGGGCGCGAGACTTCGCGATCGCTGCCGAGTAGCTGGCCGAGCGCAAGCCGGGACAGCTCGACATTGTTCTTGGCGTTCTGCAGCGTTCGCTGGTCGGCGGCGAGCTGGCTGTCGGCGCCGAGGCGCTCGGCCTCGATCGCCTCGCGTTCGGCGCGCCGGCGAGTGACCGAGCCGAGGTTCTCGGTCGAGCGCTTCACGCTCTCGTCGGCAACTCCGATCGACTTCTCGGCGACCAGCACCCGGTAGTAGGCCTCGGTGACGTCGCGGGCCAGGGCCAACTGCTGTTGCACCAGCTCCTGCTCGGCAATCGAGTGTTCGACCCGGCGGCTCTCGAGTCGGGCGCCGTTGCCGCCACCTGCGTAGAGGACTTGCTCGAGTTGCAGGAAAGCCAGCGTGGTGGTGTCGAACGGACCGGTGGCGTTGCCCGCGCCGGGGCTCGGCGGTTGGCCGGGAGGTCCGAGGAAGCGACCGAAGAAGACCACGCCGTCGAACTTCGAGAAGCTCGCGATCGCGCTCAGGCTGGGCAGGAACTCGCCGCGAGCTTCGCGAATCCCGGCTTGCGTCGCCTCGACGTCTCCCGCGGAGGCGGCGATGCGATGGTTGGTCTCCTGGGCCTGGCTTATGGCATCGGATAGCGAGAGCCCCTGGCTGCCGGCGGCGGCCGGCAGTAGGAACAACATCAGGGTCCATGGCGCTCGATCTAGTCTTCGCATTTGTGAGCTCCTTCCAACGTTCGGGTCTCGTGGCTTCGGTTGTGTGATGGATGGTCTGTGATTGACGGGAGTGCAAGACCCTCGGCCGGGGCCGCGGGTGCTACCGGTGACGCGGGCGGGTCGGTTCGCTGGTGCGCCCGGAGGGACTCGAACCCCCAACCCTCAGATCCGAAGTCTGATGCTCTATCCAATTGAGCTACGAGCGCGCGGTCGGCATTGTCCCACATTGCACTGGTGCCGAGAAGACGGTTCAGTGAGAAGGTCCAGCGAGAAGCAGCGGCCGCTCGGGTATAGCGTCGGCGCCAGTCTACGGTTTCCCAGGAGGTCCACCGTTGTCCGTCGAGCAGCTCTCTCACACTGGCGATCTGGCGCTGCGAATCACTGCGCCGACCGTGAGCCTCCTTTTCCAGGAGGGTGCGCGTGGGGTGCGCGAGCTGTTGGTCGACCAGTCCGCCGTGCGGCCGCTCGAGCGACGCGCCCTCGTTCTCGGTGGTGAGAACGAAGGCGACCGGTTCTTCGAGTTCCTGCGCGAGCTGCTGTTCGTCTACGACACCGAGCGATTCCTGGTCGCCACCGTCGTCACAGCCGAGCTCGGTTCGTCGTTGGCGGTGGTGGGCGAGCCGTTCGATCCCCTCCGGCACCAGAGCGAGCGCCAGCTCAAGGCCGTGACCCGGCACGGCTACCTCTTCGAGAATCGGGGAGGCGAGTGGGTCGTGGAGGTGGTGTTCGACGTCTGAGCTTTACGACGCCTGAGATCCACGACGGCTGAGCTCCGCGGCCGCGGCGTAGTATCGGAGCGTGAGCGAGGGTGCCGTTCCAACGCCAAGACCTGCGAGGCGAGCGATAGCGGCCGAGCGGATCGATCGATTCCGGGTGCGGCTGCCACGCCACGGCGGGATGCGCACCGACGGCCTGGTGTTCGCCGATGAGGAGATCTTCCGCGGGATCGAGGACCAGGCGCTCCAGCAGGTGGCGAACGTCGCCCATCTGCCCGGCATCGTCGGCCCGTCGATGGCGATGCCCGACGCCCACTGGGGCTACGGCTTCCCGATCGGCGGGGTCGCCGCCTTCGACGCGAACGAAGGGGTGATCTCGCCCGGCGGTGTCGGCTACGACATCAACTGCGGGGTGCGGCTGCTGGTCTCGACGCTATCGATCGACGAGGTCCGGCCGCGTCTCGGGGAGCTGGTTGACGAGCTGTTCGAGCGCATCCCGAGCGGCGTCGGGTCGTCGCGCACCGACTTGACGCTGACCGAGCGTGAGCTCGACGCGGTGCTCGAGGACGGCGCTGCCTGGGCGGTCGGTCGCGGGCTCGGCGTCGAGCGGGACCTCGAGGCGATCGAGGCGGGTGGCCGGCTGCCCGACGCGCGATCGGTCGCGGTGTCGAAGAGGGCTCGCCAGCGCGGTCGCAACCAGCTCGGGACCCTCGGCTCGGGGAACCACTTCGTCGAGGTCGGCTGGGTCTCCGAGCGCTACGACGAGCCGGCGGCCAGAGCACTCGGACTCGAGCCCGGCCGGGTGACGGTGTTCATCCACTCCGGATCGCGCGGTTTGGGTCACCAGGTGTGCGATGACCATCTCGACGCCATGATCGCGTCGTCGCGGCGCTACCGCATCGAGCTTCCGGACAAGCAGCTGTGCTGTGCCCCGCTCGGCAGTCCCGAGGCCGAGGCTTACTGGGGAGCGATGAACGGCGCCGCCAACTTCGCCTTCGCCAACCGCCAGGTGATGACCCACCACGTTCGGCGCGCGTTCTCCGAGGTGTTCGGGGGCGACACCGGCGACGGTCTCGAGCTGGTGTACGACGTCGCCCACAACATCGCCAAGCTCGAGACCCACCGGGTGCAGGGCAAGACCCGCGTGGTCTGTGTCCACCGCAAAGGCGCGACCCGGGCGTTTCCGCCCGGCCACCCCGAGCTCCACGGGCGCTTCGCCGATCTCGGTCAGCCGGTGCTGATCCCGGGGGACATGGGGCGCTACAGCTACGTGCTGCTCGGCACCCAGCAGGCGTTCGACGAGACCTTTGGCTCGTGCTGCCACGGCGCCGGCCGCAGGCTTTCGAGACGGTCGGCCAAGCGCGAGGCCCACCGTCGCGATAAGCTCGCCGAGCTCGCGCAGCGCGGGGTCGTGGTCCAGGCGGCGAGCCGGGCGACGGTCGACGAAGAGATGCCCGATGCCTACAAGGACGTTCGCCAGGTGGTCGACGTGGTCGACGGCGCCGGCATCGGGCGCAAGGTCGTCCAGCTGCGTCCGGCGGGAGTGGTCAAGGGGTAGTCAATACCCTGGCGCACGAGCCTTCCGAACGTAGCGGCCCGGTTTCCGGGCGCGCCGAGACTTGGGCGGCCGAGTGGAGAGTCGGCGGGGCGTGCGCTGCTGGTGCGTGTTAGGAGATCGTGTCGAGCGGTTGTTGGAGGTGTCTCTCGTTCGGGCACGGTCGGGATCGCTGGCGTTTCGCTCGTTCGTCGGCCGCCCAAGCTCGGCCGCTACCCCCGGATGGCTTCTGCGTGACGCCTCTGCGATTGTCGGCGATCTCGCTCGTACGTCGGCCGCCCGAGTCTCGGCGCGCCCGAAGACGGGCGGCTACGTTCGGATGGCTTCTGCGTGTAGCTTCCGGTGTAGCCGGCGTGGTCGCTCGTTCTACGTCCGGAGGGGTTCTGCGGGACGCGGGTTGACGTTCACGGCTACGGCAATGCCGCCGCTGGCTCGGTCGCCAGCGCTGCGTCGCGTCGGCGCTGTCCGGCGCTCTCGCGGTAGGCGATGTAGGTGGCGCTGCCGAAGATCAGGACGCCGCCGGCCCAGGTCCAGACCCCGGGGGTCTCGGCGTACAGGAAGTAGCCGAGCAGGCTTGCCCACAACAGGCGCGAGAAATCGAGCGGCAACACCGTGGTGGCGTCGGCGACCCGGAACGCTTCGGTCATCACGAACTGCGAGCTCGCGCCGAGGGTGCCGAGGAGCGCGAGCCAGCCGAGCTCCACCGGGCTCGGCCAGCTCCAGAACGGAATCGCGCTGATCAGCGACAGCGGGGTGAGCACGATTCCCATCCAGGCGGTCAGGGTCAAGCTCGACTCGGTGGCGGTCAGCCGCTTGATCACCAGCAGCGCAATCGCCCAAACCAACGACGAAGCGATCACCAAGGCGCTGCCGCGCTCGAACGGAATGACGCCGGGTCGCAAGATCATCAGCGCGCCGCAGAAGCCCAGCAGTAGGGCGGCGATCCGGCGCGCGCGCGGGCGCTCGCCGAGGAACACCAGCGCGCCCACGCTCGCAAACAGCGGTGCGGTAAAAGAGAGCGCCGACACCTGGGCGAGCGGGGTGATGGTGATGGCGGTGAAGAACATCAACATCGACCCCACCTGCAGAGTGCCGCGGAGCAGGTGCAGGCCGATACGGCGGGTGTGGAGCACGGCCAGGCCGCGACGGAGAAAGAACGGCAACAGCACGGCGAGCCCGAAGAGGTTGCGAAAGAACGCGATCTCGAACGAGTGCAGGCCGGGGCCGTCGCCGACACCTTCGGCGACGTGGCGGACCACCGCGTGCATGCACGAGAAGCCGATCGCCGAAGCGGTGATCAGCGTCATCCCCAACAGCGGGCGCTGGCCGGTGGTCACGATCTCACCGCCTCGCGGGTCGGCGGCCGGACCGGCGGCGACGCGGTGGGGAGCGTCATCGGACGTAGCCGAGAGCGCGCAGGCGCTCGCGCTCCTCGGCCGAAAGCTCGGGACCGGGGGCGGTCGCGAAATGCTGGCGGCTCGCGAGCCGTTCTTGCATTCGAGCCGCGAGATCCTTCGCGATCGGTGAA
>JAQBHE010000329.1:0-3249 GCA_032128015.1 Holophagae bacterium | reverse complement strand
GGGTGAGCTGGCGCAACGAGCCGCCCTGGAGGTCGCGCACGAAGTAGTTCGGCGGCTCCGCGACCGACTCTCGCCGGGTCAACAGCCAGCGCGCCGCACTGTCGGTCGAGGTTCTGGCCGGCGCGCCGCCGGTCGGCGTGCCCAGCAGCTCGATGGGGCGTTCGAAGAACGGCGCTTCGGACTCGAACAGCCGTGTGCTCTTCTTGGTCGCCGGGTCGTAGGCGTCGAGGAACGGCCGGTCGCCCGCGGGCGAAGCGCCGTCGCCAGCGAGCAGAAGACGGCCCTGGGGATCGGTGAGGAGCACTCGCCGGCCCGCCTCGTTGAGCCGGGTCTCGGGATCTCCCGGGTCGCGGTAGCGGTCCTCGGATGAACGGTCGACGATCAGGTCGAGCTCGGCGCCTCCCGGAGTCGATCGGCCCGGGCGTAGACGCCAGGTGCGCAGCCGCCGAGTCTGCCACCACGACTCGGAGACCAGAGCCAGGTCGTCGTCGCCCCAGGTGATCCCGTCGAAGCGCAGCGCCAGGGTGGCGAGCTCGCGCGGCTTGGCACTGAATGGCGCGGCGAGAGCGAAGACCCGGTCGCGGTCGGCGGCTTCGGCGCGAGCGTCACCGCCGTCGAGGGCCTCGACCCAGGCCAGGGTCGCTGGAACGTCGGCGCGCCACTGGACGTTGCGAGGGCCGGTGGGAACGCTGTCGAAAGTGACCGGAACTTCTTCTTGGAGCGGCAGATCGGCGAGCCGATGCGCCACTCGTCCCGAGCGGTCCCACACCTCGATCGCCCGCGGGAACCGGAAGGCCGGGACGCGGTAGGAGTAGGGGCGATGGACGGTGTGGACCAGCAGCCACTCGCCGGAGGGCGAAGCCTCGAGATCCCAGATCACCCCCGGCGTGCCGATCTGGGTCACCGTGCCGTCGAGGCCGATGCGCACGACCTGGGATCGAAAATAGTGGTCGAACAGTGCCTGGTCGTGCTCGTCCTCGAGCAGATCCTGGTAGGTGCGACCGGGCGCCTTGCGGCCGCTGCTCTCTTCGATCACCGGTCCGGACGGAACGCGGGGCTCCGCCGGCTCGGGACCACGATTCTCTAGGACGGCGAGGGCGACGAGCTCGCGCGATCCCGCAAGCCATGTCGGTGGGGTGCGGGAGGTGAGGTTGAGCGCGACCGCGGCGACACGGCGGGCGGAGGCGCTCGTGACCTCGAGCACCCACGGCTCGATGCGGTCGTCGCTTGTGACCGTGAAGGCTACTTGCTCACCGTCGGGCGACCACACGACGTTGTCGATCCGCACCGTCTGGGGCAGGCCGGTGACCGGTCGGATGTCGCCGTCGGCGAGTCGCAGCAGCGACAGGCCGCGGTACGACGCCGCGCGGCTCGGTCCGTTGCTCTGGGGCTTGATCCGAACCCCCGCGAGTCGGAGCTCGCGCTCGGCAAGCTCGGCGATCGGGGGAAGGCCCGGGACTTCCAGCAGCAGCAGAAAGCGTTGATCGGGTGAGAGGCTCACTTGGGGGGTGGTCGGCGCGTCGACGATGTCGAGCAATGGCTTCGTCGGCAGCTGGTAGCCGCCCTGACCGAAGCCGGCGGTGGCAGCGAAACAGGCAAGGCCGAGCAGCGCGAGAGCGGTTGCGCGAAGGGGGGCTCGCATGGGGACCTCCGTCCGAGGGCTGAGTTCTCTGGCGCGATTATCGCACTGCGCTTGTGAGCCGCCGCGATCGGAGTCTGACATCGGAGTCATTGAGGGGCTGATAGATTGTCGACCGAGGAGGTGGCGATGAAGTCGCGTGCTGCAGTGGCGCGGGCCGCGGGCCGGCCGCTCGAAATCGAGGAGATCGAGGTCGCGGGACCGAAGGCAGGCGAAGCGCTGGTGCGGATCGTTGCCACCGGTGTTTGCCACACCGATGCCTACACCCTCTCCGGCGCCGATCCCGAAGGGCTGTTTCCGGCGATTCTCGGCCACGAGGGCGGCGGGGTGGTCGAGGAGGTCGGCCCAGGGGTGACCAGCGTCGCGCCAGGCGACCATGTAATCCCGCTCTATACGCCGGAGTGCCGAGAATGCACCTTCTGCAGATCGGGCAAGACCAACCTGTGCCAGGCAATCCGCGCGACTCAGGGCCAGGGAGTGATGCCCGACGGCACGTCGCGCTTCTCTGTGGGCGGCGCCAAGATCCACCACTACATGGGGACATCGACGTTCTCGGAGTACACCGTGCTCCCCGAGATCGCGCTCGCCAAGATCCGCACCGACGCGCCGCTCGACAAGGTCTGCCTCTTCGGTTGCGGAATCACCACCGGCATCGGCGCGGTGCTCAACACCGCCAAGGTCGAGCCCGGCTCCACCGTCGCGGTGTTCGGGCTCGGCGGCATCGGCCTGTCGGTGATCCAGGGTGCGGTCATGGCCAAGGCCGGCCGGATCCTCGCCATCGACGCCAATCCGGCCAAGTTCGAGATGGCCAAGCGGCTGGGCGCGACCGAGGTCATCGACCCCGGCACGTTCGACCGGCCGATCCAAGAAGTGATCGTCGACCTGACCTCGGGGGGCGTCGACTATTCGTTCGAGTGCGTTGGCAACGTCGAACTGATGCGCTCGGCACTCGAGTGTTGTCACAAGGGGTGGGGCGAGTCGGTGATCATCGGCGTCGCTGGCGCTGGCCAGGAGATCCGCACCCGGCCGTTCCAGTTGGTCACCGGCAGGGTCTGGCGCGGCACCGCGTTCGGCGGTGTGCGCGGTCGTACCGACTTGCCAGGCTTGGTCGATCGTTACCTGGACGGCGTGATCAAGGTCGACGAGATGATCACCCACCGGATGCCGCTCGCCGACATCAACCGCGCCTTCGATTTGATGCACGAAGGCAAGAGCATCCGCTCGGTCGTAGACTTCGCCTGAGATCGAGAGTACTGAGCCCGACCGGGACCACAGCGACCCGGGGAACACTGACGAGGAGAACACCCTATGGCGCGCCGTCGATTTCCGGCCCAGATCCCGACCCACGAGCCCACTCCCCAACACGTCTTCCTCAACCGGCGTCAGTTCGTGGCGCTGGGGGCCGGTCTTGTCGCCACCGCCACCGCCGTCGACGGCCAGCCGCCTCCGCCGACGCGCACGCCGATCGATGCGCCGTTCCAGCGTCCGGGCGTGTTCCCGGCGCGCCGCAACGAGGCCTACGCCCTGCCCTCGGGGATCCCGAGCCAGCTGACCCCGCGCGAGGTCGCGGCGACCCACAACAACTTCTACGAGTTCCTGCCCGGCCGCGG
>JAQBHE010000328.1:0-8367 GCA_032128015.1 Holophagae bacterium | reverse complement strand
GGGCTCGGCACCGTGCGTCTGCTCGAGTCGATCCGCCAGCTCGGCCTCGAGACCCGGTTCTACCAGGCTTCGTCCTCCGAGCTCTACGGCAAGGTGCGCGAGACGCCGCAGAACGAACGGACGCCATTTCACCCCCGGAGTCCGTACGCCGCCGCCAAGGCACTCGCGTTTTTCGCCACTGCCAACTATCGCGAGGCTTATGGCGCTTTCGCGACCAACGGCATTCTGTTCAACCATGAGTCGCCGCGTCGCGGCGAGACATTCGTCACCCGCAAGATCACTCGCGCCGCGGCGGCGATGCGGTCCGGGAAGCAGGAGCGGTTGCGCCTCGGCAATCTCGACGCCAGCCGGGACTGGGGGTTTGCTGGCGACTACGTCGAAGCGATGTGGTTGATTCTCCAAGCGCAAGAGCCCGACGACTTCGTGGTTGCCACCGGCGAGACCCACACTGTCCGCGAATTCTGCGAGCTTGCCTTCGCCCACGCCGGCCTGCCGGTGCGTTGGCAGGGCCGCGGGGTCGACGAGCAGGGCATCGCCAGCGATGGCAGGGTGCTGGTCGACGTCGACCCGGCCCTGTTTCGTCCCGCCGAAGTCGATCTCCTGGTTGGCGATTCGTCGAAGGCCCGCGAGGTGCTCGGCTGGCGTCCGAAGATGGGGTTCGCGGAGCTGGTCGCGAGCATGGTCGACGCCGACATCGAAGCGACCGGAGATCGCATCACAACGGTGACACCCGGCTCCTAGCGGGCTCCGGGCGTTCGCCCTCCCCAGCGAGACTTGCTCCTGGGAGCCCGTTGAGAGTCTCGAACCCCGCGAGCAAGAACTTGATCTGCGAGGTCAAGTTTGGGGGGTTCAAGACATCTAGTCGCGGATCGCAGCCCCGACCAACCGTAAGGAAGCCGGGTCGCCGTTGGCGTCGTCGAGGCTGGCCTCGGGAAGCAGCCGTTGGACCGCCTGCCGGAGCTCGAGGTCGCGACCCAGTGTCACCAACCGTTCGAGCTCGGAGAGCCGGTGCGCGAAGTCGTGGCTCGGAGGCTCGAGCTTGCCGACAAAGATCTTCGAGTGGTACGTGGGAGCCACGTCCTCACCGCTCCCGGCGAGTTCCTCCTCGAGTTTCTCGCCCGGACGGGGCGCGGTGAATCGGATCTCGATGTCGTCCTCCGCGCGCAATCCCGAGAGCTGGATCATGTCTCTCGCCAGGTCGACGATGCGCACCGGTTCGCCCATGTCGAGGATCAAGATCTGACCCTCCCGGCCGAGCGCGCCTGCCTGGAGTACCAGCTGGGCGGCCTCGGCGATGGTCATGAAATAGCGGGTCATCCCCGGGTGGGTGACGGTGACCGGCCCGCCGTTCGCGATCTGCTCGTGGAAGATCTGGACTACCGACCCCGCGGAACCCAGGACATTGCCGAAACGAACCGCGAGATAGCGGGTGGCGTAGCGGCGCTGGGCATCCTGGATCACTTGCTCGGCGAGCCGCTTGGAAGCACCCATCATCGACGCCGGTCGGACCGCCTTGTCGGAGGAGATCAGCACGAACGATTCCACCCCGTGCTCGCCGGCGAGACTCGCCAGAGCGTGGGTGGCAAGAACGTTGTTGCGAATCGCTTCGGTGGCGTTGCTCTCCATCATCGGCACGTGCTTGTGCGCTGCGGCATGGAACACCACCTGCGGTCGGTGTCGCGACAACAGCGTGGTCATGCGGTCGCGATCGCCGACATCGGCGATCAGGGCCCGCCGTTCGAGCTCGGGCACCGCGCGAGCGAGCCGACGATCGAGCTCGAACAGCGCGAATTCGGCGCGCTCGACCAGCAGCAAAGAAGCCGGAGCGAAGCGCGCGACCTGGTGGGCGATCTCGGTGCCGATCGAACCGCCGGCGCCGGTGATCATCACCCGCTTGCCGGCGAGGAAGCGCCGGACCTGAGGCTCGTCGAGCGCGACCTCGGCGCGACCGAGGAGGTCTTCGATGCGAACCTCGCGCAGTCGGCGAAGGCTGATCCCGCCGTCGACCAGCTCGCCGAAGCTCGGCAGGACGCGTAGTTCGACCCCGGCTTCCGAGCACAGGTTGAGCAGCCTCCGGATCTCCGAGCGCGACGCCCCCGGGTCGGCGAGGATCACTTGTTCGACCCGTAGCGCGGAGACGATCTCGGGCAGTCGAGAGGTAGGGCCGAGGACCCGTGCCCCTTGAATCGAGGAGCCGTCTCGCGATGGCTCGTCGTCGAGGAAACCGACGAGCTCGAGCTCGAGGTCCAAACGACCGCGAATCTCCCGGGCGATGGCGTTGCCAGCGTCACCCGCCCCAACCACCAGCACCGAGCGCGCGAGATCGGTCTTGGCACCGGCCCGGCGCCTGCCCCATCGTTCGTGGACGATCCGCCGGGCCAAGCGCACGGCGAGCAAGCCGGCGAAGCCGACTCCGGTGTCGATCAAAATCACCGAGAGCGGCACCCGCCAGGGCTGGAGCTCGGCACCGAGGCCGAAGCGAAGCGCCAGGATGGGCGCCATCGCCAATGCGGCCGCGCGCACGAATGCATGGAGCTCGGCGAGGCCGATGTACCGCCAGACGAACGAATAGATGCCGGTCACCAGGACCGCGCAGAGCTGCACGAGGACCACCAACGGCAGCTGCACGAGCGCATGTCCTCTGACTTCCGGCGTCAGCACGAAGTCGAAACGCAGCAGGTAGGCGAGGAGGAAGGCGGCGGCGAGCACGACGAGGTCGCTCGTGACTTGGAGCGGCCTCACCAAGTGCGAGCTCAAGCGCAGCAGTCGGGAGCTCGGACGTGAGTTGGACATCGAGATGTTGCGGGCGACGGGGCTGGAAGACCGTGGTCGCGACCGCTTCTAAGTGTAACGGGAAACCCCCGGGGCAGGGGGGGGTAGAATCGCCGATGGTGACGCTCTGCGATCGTCGCGCGGTTCGATTCGGCCTTGCCCGCAAGGATGGCTGAGGTGCCTGTTCTCGGCGACCACCGCGCGCCCTACCCTCGTGCCCTCTACCTTCGACGCCTGACCTCCGTTTCGGCGTGCTCGGTCAGTTGGCGAGCGCACCGATGACTAGCCTGGCGCGCGAGACCGGCGGTGGGCACGGGGTGGCGGTTGCGGTGCCGGTGTTTCGCGAGCATCTGGGCGCCGACGAGCAGGCCTCCTGGGAGCAACTGGTACGGGTTCTGGGCGGTCGCGAGATCGTGCTCGTTGGCCCCGAGGGCATGGTGCTGCCGATCCGAGATCGGCCCACCATCCGCTTCCCGGCAGGGTGCTTCGAGAGCGTTGCCGCCTACAGCCGATTGCTGCTCAGCGGCGACTTCTGGCGCCGCTTTCGGAGCTGGGAGTACCTGCTGATCTACCAGCTGGACTGCTTGGTCTTCGAGGACCAGCTCGAGTCATGGTGCGGTCGCGGTTTCGACTATGTGGGCGCGCCGTGGCTGGTCGACCCGAGGGTTCCGGAACGCGGATTCTCGCGGGTTGGCAATGGCGGGTTCTCCCTCCGTCGAGTGGCTAGCCACCTCGAGGTGCTGACCAGCCGAGCATCGCCAAGGTGGCCGCGTCTGCTGCGGGAGCTGATCTCCGGACGGCTGCCCGAGAGCCCCGGTGGAAGCTCGGTCTCCGGGATCTCGGACCGTGCCCGCGTGCTCGCTTCGCTGCGCGTCGGCGCGGCGTCCTACGCGGCTTGCTATACCCTCAACGAAGATCGATTCTGGTCGGATCGGGCCGCATATTTCCGGCCCTCCTTCCGGGTAGCATCGGTGGCCGAGGCCCTCGGCTTCGCGTTCGAACAGGCGCCGCGGTTGTGCTTCGAGCGCCGAGGACGACAGCTGCCCTTCGGCTGCCACGGTTGGAACCGCTACGACCGGGAGTTTTGGCAGAAGTTCATCGGGTAGGAGCCATCGGGTGAGAGTCTGGCGCCCCGGCGCGCGGTCCGGCCGACGACCTCGGGCCAAACCTCGGCGTCTGGGCTACCATTTCCCGGCGGTCCGAGGCTCGCGCCGGTCGACCCAGGATCGTGACTCGGCCGACGCTTCGAGCGAAGATGAACGCCAACAGCCGCAGCGATCTCGGCTTGCCCGATCCTCCCCCCGGCAAGACCGGTTGGCCCTGGTTTCCGGAGATCGGGCCTGCGGGTCGTGACGTACCAACGCCGTGCGGCGGCTGGCCGCGAATCAGTGTCGTTGTCACCAGTTTCGACCAGGCGCCGTTCCTCGAGGAGGCTCTGCGCTCGCTATTGCTCCAGGGCTACCCCGACCTCGAGACCATCGTGGTTGATGGCGGCAGCCGAGATGGCAGCTTCGAGATCCTCGAACGCTATGGCGATTCGCTGTCGTACTGGCAGAGCGCGAGCGACGGCGGTCAGAGCTCGGCGATCAACCTCGGATTCGCTCGCGCGACCGGCGACCTCGTCACCTTCTTCAGCAGCGACGACGCGTATCTTCCGGGGGCCCTCGCCGACGCCGCCCGGCGCTTTCGCGACGCCGGCAATGCAGGCGAACCGGGTGCGGTCGTTGGCGCCTTCCAGTTCATGGACGCGCTCTCGCAGCCCGCCTCCGAGACCATTCCGCCGCGGCTCCTGCGCTCTCCGATCGACCTCGCGCTCGCCGACCCCGCCTCGTGGCGATTGCATCAGGTGGCGGCTTTCTACGGCCGACACGCGCTCGATGCGGTCGGCCGGAGGGTCGTCGAAGAGCTTCGCTACACCATGGACCGGGAGCTTCTTTACCGTGTTTGCAGGCGCTTCCCGATCGCTCTATCCAACCAGGCCTACGCCCGGTTTCGCAAGCACGCATCCAGCAAGAGCATCGCCGAGGTGCTACCGTTCAGCGCCGAGATGGCGACCCTGCACCTGACCTCCGGAGTCCGCGCCGGTGAACCGGCGAACGTCATGCGGACCCGTCGCCGTTGGTCCCGTCATTGGCGCGCGCGCGGTCACCTGAAGGCGGCGGCGGTCCGCGGCGGCGCCGCAGCATGCGGTCACTTGTTGAGAGCGCTGCGTTTCCAGCCGCGGCTCCTGTGGCAGCGGTCGTACGCGGTGCGCTGGCTCGAAGCCTTCGGGGTCGCGGGGAGGCTGCGCGCTCGCTGGCGCCGGCGGGCGCGCCGCGACTCTCCGGGCGCCGAACCAGCGGCCCCTCAGGTTCCGTTCGGACCACCGGGCGGCCGGCGTTGACCCGCGTTGCGGTCGCGGCTTCGGAGAGCCAGAGGGTGAGCACCGGGGAGCTGCCGCCGACCCTCGCGATCATCCCGGCACGCGGGGGGTCGAAGGGCATCCCGCGCAAGAATCTGGCGTTGCTGGCCGGCCGCCCGCTGCTCGCATACACCGTCGAGGCCGCGCAACGGACCGCAGCCGTCGAACGGGTGGTGGTCTCGACCGACGATCCGGAGATCGCGGCGGCCGCGGCCGACTTCGGCGCCGAAGTGGTTTGGCGGCCGGTCGGTCTGAGTGGTGACGAGGCGAGCTCGGAGTCGGCGCTTTCCCATGCCCTCGACGAGCTGCGGGCGCGCGATGGCTACGAGCCGGGTTTGGTGGCATTCCTTCAGGCGACCTCGCCGTTGCGTCGCAAGCGCGATCTGCAGGTGGCGATCGAGACCCTGGTCGCTGAAGACGCCGACTCGCTTTTCACCGCCTGCGCGGTCCATGGGTTCGTCTGGCGACGCAGCCCAGAAGGGCTCGCGCCGGTCACCTACGATCACCGCAAGCGTCCGCGGCGGCAGGAGCTCGACGCCGTTGACCTGCTCGAGAACGGCTCGATCTACCTGTTCAAGCCCTGGGTGCTTCGCGAGCTCGGAAACCGGCTCGGCGGCAAAGTGGCGGTTTCGGAAATGGAACCGCTCGACTCGTATCAGGTCGACGAGCCCGAGGACCTGGTGCGCATGGAACGGCTGCTCCAGGCTCGGGGGGCCGCCGTCCCTGGGGTGGTCGAGGCCGTGCCTCCACCGCCGACTGGCGCGACTGTCGCGATGCTGGCCGCGGTTCGCCTGCTGGTCCTCGACTTCGACGGCGTAATGACCGACGATCGGGTGCTGGTCCATCAAGACGGTAGCGAAGCCGTGCTGTGCCACCGCGGCGACGGACTCGGGATCGAGCGCCTGGGCGCCGCGGGCGTCGAAGTGATGGTGTTGTCGAAGGAAAGAAATCCGGTGGTTGGCGCGCGATGCCAGAAACTCGGCATCGGCTGCCACCAGGGACAAGACGACAAACTGCCTCTGCTTCGAGGTCTCGCGGCGGCGCGGGGCCTGACCGCTGCAGAGATCGCGTTCGTCGGCAACGATGTCAACGACCTCGAATGCCTGGCTTGGGCCGGGGTGTCTTTCGCGGTCGCCGACGCTCGTCCTGAGGCGCTGGCCGCTGCCGGCTATCGCACCAATCGCCCAGGCGGGCAGGGAGCGGTACGTGAGGTTTGCGAATTGCTGCTCGAGGCTCGCCGCGACCGTTGATCGGCTGGGGTCGCCGCTGATGCCCGTACCGGGAGCGATACACTCAGCGCTGCGGGGTGTGGCGGCTGGTTCGAGGCATTTCGACCCGCGTCGCTGGCGCGCCGGAACGAAGCGCCTGTGGATCCATCGGCAGCGTGGGTGAGTGCGAAATGACCGCCAAGGTGAAACTGGGTGAGCGTTGGGTCGGCGACGGTGAACCGTGTCTTGTCATCGCCGAGATCGGCATCAACCACAACGGCAGCATCGAGATCGCAAAGCAGCTGATCGCGGCGGCGGCCAGCGCCAAGTGCGAAGCGGTGAAGTTCCAGAAACGGACGATCGAGGTCGTGTATTCGCCAGAGGAACTGGCGCGGCCCATGGAGAGTCCGTTCGGCGACACTGTCGGCGATGCCAAGCGCGGGCGCGAGCTCGACGCCGAGGGCTACTCGGAGATCGATCGCGTGTGCGTGGATCACGGGCTGCTGTGGTTTGCCTCCTGCTGGGACGAAGCTGCGGTCGACTTCATCGCGCGCTTCGACCCGCCTTGCTACAAGATTGCCTCAGCTGGTTTGACCGACGAAGGCCTGCTGCGTCACCACCGACGGCTCGGCCGGCCGATCATCTTGTCCACCGGCATGAGTACCCTCGAGCAGATCGATCGGGCGGTTGGGGTGTTGGGAACCGACGACCTGGTCCTGCTCCATTGCACGAGCGCCTACCCCTCCCGGCCCGACGAGTTGAATCTGCGCGCTATCGCGACCCTACGTTCCCGCTACCAGGTCCCGGTCGGCTACTCAGGCCACGAGGTCGGACTCGCGACCAGCGTTGCCGCTGCCGCGCTCGGTGCCTGTATGGTCGAGCGGCACATTACCCTCGACCGCGCGATGTGGGGAAGCGATCAGGCCGCTTCGGTCGAGCCCCAGGGGTTCGCCCGCCTGGTGCGCGACATCCGCGCGGTCGAGACCGCCCTCGGCGACGGCAAGAAGCGGCTCTACGACAGCGAAGTGCCGGTGATGCAGAAGCTGCGACGGAAGGGTTAGGGTCGGGCTGCGCCGTCGCCGGCGCGCTGTAGGCTGGTGACCAAGAGCCGGTCGAATGCAGATCTCGGTGGTGACTCCGACGCTTGGCCGACCCCTCGAGGTCGAGGAGATGCTGGTCAACCTTGCTGGCCAGAGCTGCCTGCCAGCCGAAGCGATCCTGATCGACGGCGCGGCGCAGTCGGAAGTCGACACCGAACGAGTCGTCGAGCGCCTGGCGCCCGAGCTGCCGTTCCGCTGTCGATACCTCCGGCGTGGCGGCGGCACCGCGGTGCAGCGCAACCATGGGATCGACGCTGCGGTAGGCGGACTGGTGGCCTTCATCGATGACGACATTCGCCTCGAGCCCGACTTCTTGGCGCAGATGGCCGCGGCGTTCGCCGCCGATGCGGAGTGTCTGGTCGGGGGCATTACCGGCTACATCGACGGCGCGTTCCTCGACCCCGAGCGCTCGCCGCGCTGGCGTTGGTACCGGCGGCTGCGGCTGTTCTCCACCTACGAACCGGGGCGCTATGACTACGCCTCCGGCTATCCGATCAATCGCTACCTCCAACCTCCCCACGACCGGCTTCGTGAAGTCGATTTCATGGGTGCGGGCTGTGCGGTCTGGCGACGCGAAGTGTTCGCCAAGGGTCTGCGCTTTGCCGAGTTTTTCGCCGGATTTGGGGTGCTCGAGGATGCGCATCTGGCCCTGCGCGCCGGTCGCGAGTGGCGGCTGCTCGAGAACGGGCGCGCCCGTTGCGTTCACCTGCGATCGCCACGATCGCGAGAGAACCTCCGCGAGGTCGCGCGCAAGAGCGCTTTGAACTATCGCTACGTGTTCGTCGACTTGGTGCCGCAGCGGACCTGGGGTCAAGAGGCTCGGTTCTGGCGGGTCCAGCTATTCGATCTGCTGCGCATTGGGGCGCAGGCGCTGCGGCGGCCGGAG